>DAIODV010000193.1:0-7340 GCA_036746615.1 Mycobacterium sp. | reverse complement strand
CCGCCTTTCGTCAACTGCTGCTGGGGGAGGACGACGACGAGGAAGTCACCACGGCCCCGATACCGGCGCGGTCAGGGTCGTAGCCTCACAGGTACCTTCTGACTTGTCGGCAATATTCGGCGTATTCCGCGCCGTAGTGTTGCCGCATAAAGTCCTCCTCCCGTAGGACTTGTCGGTGGAAAAGAAGGACCCCGGCCGCGAGGTAGGCCAACGGAATCCAGTTGGGAAACACCAGGAACTCGCCAATCAACACAAACGCGAATCCAACGTAAATCGGATTGCGGCTGACGGCGAAAATGCCTGTGGTTATCAGCTTGTCGGGCTCGTCGACGTCGATGCCCACCCGAAAACTCCTGCCGAACGACACCAGGCTCCAGACCAAGACCAACAGACCGATGAAGCACAGTCCGACACCGATCCAGGCAATGGCGTTGGAATGAAAGAACATCTGAACGCTGACCAAGGGCCAGCCGAACGCCGCAGCAAAGATCGTGTAGAAGTAGAAAAGCGCCACCGGTGGGATCAAGAAGTCCGTCTTGTCCAGGTTGCCAAAGTGCATCGCCTGTGTGCCTGCCCGTCGTAGCAGCAGCACTCGGGTGATCACCGAGCCGAGCAGGAGCACGATCGCCAGAGCGGCTAGATATCCGGTCACCGAGAGTCCTTTCCCAGCGCTCCGCATCCACAGAATTCATCGTGTGATGAAGTCATCATGTGATGAATAATGCGCCGTTCCGGCGCCCTCGTCAAGGTTCTCCAGGTTGGGTCGCTTTCCACGATCGCGTCACACTGCGTTGACGTGCGACCGCACCAAGGGCCACCATGGCTTGCATGCGCTATGTCGTTACCGGCGGTACCGGGTTTATTGGACGCCGAGTGGTGTCGCGGCTGCTGGACCAGCGGCCGGACGCCGAGGTCTGGGTCATGGTTCGTCGCCCTTCGCTGGGGCGGTTCGAGCGTCTGGCCGAGCAGTGGGGTGACCGAGCAAAGCCGCTGGTCGGCGACTTGGCTGAGCCCGCGCTTGGGTTGACCGACGAAGCGATCGCCGAGCTGGGCAACGTCGACCACGTGGTGCACTGTGCGGCGATCTACGACATCACCGCCCCCGAGGCCGAGCAGCGCATCGCCAACGTCGAGGGCACCCGCGCCGTGATCGAACTTGCGCGACGGCTCGATGCGACTTTGCACCACGTGTCGTCGATCGCAGTGGCCGGAGAGTTCCGCGGCGAGTACACCGAGGCCGATTTCGACGTCGGTCAACCGCTGCCCACGCCCTATCACCAGACCAAGTTCGAGGCTGAGCTGCTGGTGCGGGAAGCGGCCGGCCTGCGCCATCGGATCTACCGTCCGGCGGTGGTGGTGGGCGATTCGCGCACCGGCGAGATGGACAAGATCGACGGGCCGTATTACTTCTTCGGCGTGCTAGCCAAGCTCGCGGTTTTGCCGAGGTTCACCCCGATCATGCTGCCCGACACCGGCCGCACCAACATCGTGCCGGTCGACTACGTCGCCGACGCGTTGGTCGCCCTGATGCACGCTGACGGTCGTGACGGCCAGACATTTCACCTGACCGCGCCGAAAACCATTGGCCTGCGCGGCATTTACCGCGGGATCGCCGCCGCGGCGGGACTGCCGCCGCTGCGTGGATCGCTGCCCCGATCCGTCGCCGCACCGGTGATGAAGGTACGGGGGCGGGCCAAAGTGTGGCGCAACATGGCGGCCACCCAATTGGGCATACCCGCCGAGGTTCTCGACGTCGTTGACCTGGCGCCCACATTTATCGCCGACAACACGCGAAACGCATTGCAAGGCACCGGTATCGAGGTTCCCGAGTTCGCCGACTACGCACCGAAGCTGTGGCGTTACTGGGCCGAGCATTTGGACCCCGACCGGGCCCGCCGCGACGATCCGGCCGGCGCACTGGTGGGCCGCCACGTGATCATCACCGGCGCGTCCAGCGGCATTGGGCGGGCCGCGGCGATCGCCATCGCCGAGCGGGGCGCAACAGTGTTCGCATTGGCCCGGAATGGCGAGGCCCTCGACGACCTGGTCGCCGACATCCGCGCCAACGGTGGTCAGGCTTATGCCTTCACCTGCGATGTCACCGACTCCGCGTCCGTGGAGCATACAGTCAAGGACATCCTGGGCCGCTTCGACCACGTCGACTACCTGGTGAACAACGCTGGCCGCTCGATCCGCCGATCCGTCGTCAACCAGACCGACCGGCTGCATGACTACGAGCGGGTCATGGCGGTCAACTATTTCGGTGCGGTGCGGATGGTGCTGGCATTGTTGCCGCACTGGCGGGAGCGCAAGTTCGGTCACGTCGTCAACGTCTCCAGCGCCGGCGTACAGGCACGCAGCCCCAAGTACAGCTCGTATCTGCCGACGAAGGCCGCGCTCGATGCCTTCTCGGAAGTCGTGGCCACCGAAACGCTTTCCGACCACATCACGTTCACCAACATCCACATGCCGTTGGTGGCCACACCGATGATCAAGCCTTCTCGTCGGCTCAATCCCGTCCCTCCGATCAGCGCCGAGCACGCCGCGGCGATGGTGGTGCGCGGGCTGATCGACAAGCCGGCCCGCATCGACACCCCGTTGGGCACCCTTTCCGAGGCCGGCAATTACTTCACCCCGAAGCTGTCGCGGCGGATCCTGCACCAGCTCTACCTCGGTTATCCCGATTCAGCGGCGGCGCAAGGCATATCGCCACCGGAATCTGTTGCCGCGCAATCTTCTTCGCGACGCCGGCCGAAGCGGCCAACGCGTGCCATTTCCGGAGTGCGAGTTCCGCGGCCACTGAAGCAGGCCATCCGACTGGTGCCCGGCGTGCACTGGTGAGCCTCGCCGCGCCGGTATCGTGAGCATGTGAGCCCAATACCGGTCTTCGTCGACGTCGACACCGGTGTCGACGACGCGATCGCGCTGATCTATCTGCTGGCCAGCCCCGAGGCCGAGGTGATCGGCATCGCCTCGACTGGCGGCAACGTCGGCGTTGATCAAGTGTGCGAGAACAACCTGGGCCTGCTCGAGCTGTGCGGGGTCGACGGCGTGCCGGTGTCCAAGGGTGTCGATCACCCGTTGAACTCCCCCACCCTTCCGGTAGGAAAGGTCCACGGGCCAAGGGGTTTGGGGTATGCGGAGTTGCCGCCGACTTCTGGTCGGCTCACCGGAGAGGATGCGGCGACGGCGTGGGTCAAGGCGGCGCATGCTCATCCGGGAGAGCTGATCGGGCTGGCAACCGGCCCGCTGACCAACCTGGCGCTGGCGCTGCGCAAGGAACCTGCGCTGCCGACGCTGCTGCGCCGCCTGGTGATCATGGGTGGCGCCTATGACTACCGCGGCAACACCAATCCAGTCGCGGAATGGAACATCGGCGTGGACCCGGAGGCCGCGGCGGAAGTGTTCGCTGCGTGGGACCCGGAAGCGTCTGGGCCACAATCACTTCCGATCCTGTGTGGTCTCGACGTGACCTGGAACATCTCGGTAACACCGGAAATCCTGACCAGACTGGCGGCGGCGGCGGGCACAACGACGAAGGAGCTCAGCGTCGACGATGAGCGGGGCACTCGGTCGTCGGCATCCAACCCATTGATTCGGGTGATCGAGGACGCGTTGCGGTTCTACCTGGAGTCGTACCACGACCTCGGCCACGGTTACCAGGCCCATCTGCACGACCCGTTGGCCGCGGCCGTCGCACTCGACCCGCTGCTTCTCGCCACCCGGCCCGCGACAGTCGATGTCGAGCTGACCGGGACCCTCACCCGCGGCATGACGGTGACCGACTGGTCGGGACGGTGGGGCCGAAAGTCCAACGCACTGATCGGTGTTGGAGTCGATCCGGCGACATTCTTCGACCGGTTCATCGCGCGGGTCGGGCCCTTCGCGCGTCAGCTCGGTTCGGATGGGGCCGGGCAACCATGAACGTTCGCCGCATCGAGCTCATGCGTGCCGCATGGGGCGTCGTGCTGCTGGCGGCGCCTAGCGCCGTGCTCCACCTGGTGCGTGCGGCACGGGTCGACCGCAAGGCCGTCGTCATTGCCCGGATCCTTGGGGCACGCCAGCTTTTCCAGGCGCTGATGTCCGGAATCGGTCCCAGCCCGGAAATGCTTGCTGCGGGTGTTTGGGTCGACACCGTGCACTCGATCACCGCATTCGGTCTGGCAGTGATCGATCGGCGCCGCGTGCGGGTCGGCGTGGCGGATGGCATCGTCGCCGCACTATGGGCGGGTCTGGGGCTGCGCCACCTCTACACCGGCAAGGCCCAGACCACGGCCACCCGCGGGCGCGATCGGTTGGCCGGCGCCGTCGTGGAAGCTCTGCCCGGCGGGCGCCTGCTGATGGACCAAGCATCCGCAGTGCGTGCCGAGGCTTCGCGCTCGTCGTAGCGCGTGGCTGCTTTCGACGCTTCCCGGCCCTCGCTCAAGGACTGACTCCAGATGCGTTGCGGCCCATGGGATAAGCTTCGCTACTCGTAGCTACCCTCGAGATACCAGCGTCGTTGTCGGTAGCACAGCAGAAACGCACGCTCGTCCTCCAGTAAGACCTGGGCGCGGGCGGTGCGTCCCTTCGCGAGGTCTGGGTCCCACCACCGCTCGTCCACCGGCCACGGTCCGGACCACCAGCGCAGTTGATCATCCCGATCGCGGACGCTCAGGCGTGCCGGGTCGGCGGAGAATAGCCCCCGGCCGGTCACGCGAATCGAGTTTCCTTGGGCGTCAAGTAAATCCACCGGGTCGTCGAGCAACACCGTTGGCGATGGCTCGGGAAGTTGACCGGGCCACGGTAGACCCGGATCGGCCCGTGGCACCGGCTCGTCGCCCAGCGGCGTCAACGTGATGCGTTCGGCGGGCCCACGACCGCCGGACAGTGTCGGCACCTGCACTGCCTCCGGCCCAAGCAAACCCTGCACCCGCACCAGCGCCCGACGGGCCCGCATCCTGTCCTCTTCACCGAGACCACCCCACAGCGGTAACTGCAGCGCCCCGGCCGACACCACCTCCACCGCCTGCAGCCGCAACAGCGTCACCGGTGCGGTGGGCCGGTCCATGATGGTCCTGGTGTTCAACCACCCGTCCAGCTGCCAGCGCACCCGGTCGGCGGTGGCATCCTCGGTCAACGGCTCGGCGCATCGCCATACCCGCGTCAGTTCTTCGCCGTTGGCGGTGACGGCGTGGACTGCCAATCGAGTGCAGCCCACCCCGGCGGCCATCAACGTCTGATGCAACGTGCTGGCCAGCGAGCGGCCGGCAAATGCCGCGGCATCAACCCGGTCGATCGGCGGATCGCACTGCAGCACGGCGTCGAGTTCGGCCGGCGGCTCACGCCCGGACGGTCCGCGTTCCGGCTCCCCGCGGGCGAACCGGTGTGCGCTTATCGCGTCGGCGCCGAACCGGGAAGCCACGTCGGTGCGCGGCAAAGCGGCGAACTGTCCGATGGTTCGAATTCCCATCCGCCACAGCAGATCTGCTAGTTCATCCCGTCCGGGGCCGGACAGGCTGGGCTCGGTGGCGAGTTGCCGGATCGACAGTGCCGCCAGGAACCGCGCGTCTGCTCCCGGTTCGACGACACGACCGGCACGAGCGGCGAAAACAGCGGTGGACAGTTGGTCGGCGATCCCGACCTGACATTCTGCGCCGGCTGCGGCCACTGCATCGGTCAGCCGCTCGGCGGCCTGCTGTTCGGACCCGAAAAAGCGGGCCGCCCCGCGCACCGGCAACACCAACAGCCCGGGCCGCAGCACCTCGGCGCGGGGCACCAGATCGTCCACCGCCGCGATAACTCCTTCGAAGAAGCGGGCGTCGCGATCGGAGTCGGCAGCCACGACATGCAATCGCGGACAGCGGGCCGCCGCCTCTCGTCGCCGCAATCCTCGTCGCACTCCCGCCGAACGGGCGGCCGATGAGCAGGCGATCACCCGGTTGGCCAGCGTGACGGCGACGGGGGCGGTCGCGGGCAGGCCTGCGGCCGCTGCCGCGGCGACCGCAGGCCAGTCCATACACCAAATCGCCAGTACTCGGGAGGCCACTATCCCGCCCGTATCCGCCTGACACCCCGTCCCCGTGCGCAGACGTCGAGCCGCACTTTGCTGATCCGTCCGAAACCGGGCTTGCTCGACGTGGTCTCATAGCCGCAGCCCCGAGCCTCTAGCCGTATCGACGCCCCCTGCCAGTCACCATCGGTGATCAGCAACGTGCAGCCCTTCTGGTGAGCGCGGGCTACCACCGCCCGCGCCCGTGTCTGGGGTACCGTGCGCCCGCCGAGTGCCAGCACAACCAGATCCATTCCGTCCATGAGCACCGCAGCCACCTCTACTGGATCGGTACCGGGATGCGGGATTACTGCGAGCCGGCTTAGATCCGCTCCCATTTCCGCCGCGGCCAGCAGCCCGATATCCGGCTGGCCGACAATGGCTGCGTTCCCGCCGGCAGCGGTCACCGCGGCCACCATGCTCAGCGGCAGCGACCGGGCCCCCGACAGCACCGCCACCGTTCCCCGTGGCAACGCATCCGGCAGCACATCAGCAAGCAGCTGCGGGACCGGCAGCTTGGCTTCCGCCTCCGGTAGCAGGTCGTCTGGCCCGGCGTGGCCGCGACGAGCAGAACCGACCTTCCCGGACACCGCCGCCATCTGGCGGCGCAGCTGTTTTAGCTGCTCAGCACGGCTGTGGTGAGGCTGATCGGGGGCGAGAATCGCCGTCATCACCACCTCCTGGTGTCACGGGTGTTACCAATGATGTTCGAATATATGTTCGATACGATCAGTCAACACCTGCCCACCGACAAACGTCAAGCGGCGAACGACCCAGCTAACTTCGGCTGAGGCGTTGAGATTGCGCTCAGTGCCTACTCCCACTCGATGGTGCCGGGCGGCTTGCTGGTGACATCCAGCACTACCCGGTTGACCTCGGCGACCTCGTTGGTGATCCGGGTGGAGATTCGCTCCAGCACTTCGTAGGGCACCCGAGTCCAGTCGGCGGTCATGGCGTCTTCACTCGACACCGGCCGCAGCACGATCGGATGCCCATAGGTGCGCCCGTCACCTTGCACACCGACCGAACGGATGTCGGCCAATAGCACCACCGGGCACTGCCAGATCTGCTGATCCAAACCCGCGGCGCTCAGCTCCTCGCGTGCGATCGAGTCTGCACGCCGCAGCGTGTCGAGTCGCGCCGCGGTGACCTCACCGACGATCCGGATCGCCAAACCCGGGCCCGGAAAAGGCTGGCGCGCAACGATTTCCTCCGGCAGGCCCAACTCGCGTCCGACCGCACGCACCTCGTCTTTGAACAGCAGCCGCAGTGGCTCGACGAGTTTGAACTTCCGGTCGCCGGGCAGGCC
>DAIODV010000192.1:0-7404 GCA_036746615.1 Mycobacterium sp. | reverse complement strand
TCGCGGAGAACTACGGCGCGGCCATCGACGAGGTGCTGCGGCACAAGCCGTCGTCGTCGAAAGGCCGTTACCTCAAGAAGATTACGGTGTCGACGACCACCGGCCCGGGCATACCGGTCGATCCGTCGATCACGCGCAACTTCGCTGAGGCGTAATCACCCGGGCTTCCACGGCGGGTCAGCGACAGTAGAACCCATAGCCGTCTCTTAGACTGCGCTCATGGACAGTGCCTCGGGGAACGGAGGTGGCGCTCGGGGAAGTCGGCCGGAGTTGACCGACTATCTCGATGCGGACGGCAGCATCGTCCTGCCAGAAGGCGTCAACCTGGTGACCTTTCTGGACCGCCACATCGCCAATATCGGCGATTCGATCGCTTACCGCTACCTCGACTACACCCAGCATGCCGACGGTAAGGCCATCGACCTGACCTGGACTGAGCTGGGCATCAGGCTCAAGGCCATCGGTGCTCGCCTGCAGCAGGTGACCTCCCGCGGTGATCGAGTGGCGATACTGGCCCCGCAGGGCATCGACTACATCGTCGGTTTCTTCGCCGCGATCAAGGCCGGCAATATCGCGGTGCCGTTGTTCGCCCCGGAACTGCCCGGGCACGCAGAACGCCTCAACGCTGTGCTCGACGATGCCCATCCCACGGTCGTACTGACCACCGCCTCTGCGGGTGCGGCGGTTCAGCAATTCGTTCGGTCGTTGCCGCACAGCCGCAGACCGCGGGTCATCGCGATTGATGAAATCCCCGACTCGGTCGGGGCCACGTTCGCCCCGGTTGCTCTCGACACTGACGACATTGCATATCTGCAGTACACCTCTGGCTCGACGCGGACCCCGGTCGGTGTGGAGATCACCCATCGGGCGATTGGCACCAACGTGCTGCAGATGGTGATCTCGACCGGCATGGATTGGGACATCCGCAGCGTCAGCTGGTTGCCGCTCTACCACGACATGGGCCTGTTGATGATCGTGTGTGTGGCGATATTCGGCACCCAGGTCACGCTGATGTCGCCGATCGCGTTCGTCCGAAGGCCGCAGCGGTGGATTCGCCAGCTGGCGGCGGAGTCTCAGCACGGCCGCACGTTTGCGGCGGCTCCGAATTTTGCTTTCGAGTTGGCCGCTGAGCGTGGGCTTCCTGACGCCGCCGAGGATCTCGACCTGACCAATGTGGTGTCGTTGATCAACGGCTCCGAACCGGTAAGCATCCACTCGATCGAGAAGTTCAACGCCGCGTTCACCCCGTATGGGCTGCCGAGCACGGCGGTCAAGCCGTCATACGGCATGGCAGAGGCAACGCTTTTCGTCTCGACCATCGACGCGGCCGCCGGGGCCACTGTCGTCTACCTGGACCGCGACGAGCTGGGTGCCGGGCGTGCGGTCCGGGTCTCGCCGGACGCGCCGGGCGCCGTCGCGCAGGTTTCCTGCGGCCGGATCGCCCGCAGCCAATGGGGCGTCATCGTCAACCCGGACAACGAGACGGAGCTACCCGACGGGGAAGTCGGCGAGATCTGGTTGCACGGCAACAACATTGGCCGTGGCTACTGGGCACGCCCCGAGGAATCCGAGCAGGTGTTCGGCAACAAGCTGCAGTGCCGACTGCCGGTGGGCAGCCATGCGGAGGGGGCGCCGAGCGAGGCCACCTGGCTGCGGACCGGTGATCTCGGCGTCTACCTCGACGGTGAGCTCTACATCACCGGGCGCATCAAAGACATGATCATCGTGGACGGCCGCAACCACTATCCGCAGGACATCGAGGCCACTACTGCCGAGGCGTCGCCGGCGGTGCGCGCCGGGTACGTCGCGGCCTTCGCCGTGCCAGCCAACCAGGTGCCGGGAGCGAACGCCGACGAGGCCGGCGAGCGTGTGGTCAGCGGTGCCGAACGGGCGCCGAGGGCGGCCCGGATGGAGCGGGAACCAGTTGTCGATGCCATCCGGGCGGCGGTGTCGCGCCGGCACAGCCTGCCGTTGGCTGATGTGCTGCTGGTGGCGGCCGGCACTATCCCGCGAACCACCAGTGGCAAGCTGGCGCGTCGGGCCTGCCGCGCTCAATATCTCAACGGTGAGCTGAGCGTCCGGCGTCGCGGCCAGTCCTAAATCTTCTGCGCCGAGTGGCCACTTAATCTACAAATTTTGGCCGATCGCGTGTCATAACTGGCCACTCGGCGGCAATAGTTCGGCGATACGCCGCCGAAAGTAGTCGCGGCCCGGCTCGGAACCGTTGGACGCCAATGCGGTTCGATACCAGATGACGGCGTCGTCGCGCCGTCCAGCCCGCCGCAATAAATCGGCGCGCACCGATGCCACCAGGTTGGACCGGGCCAGCCGTGGATCGTGTTCCACCTTCTCCAATGCCGCCAGCCCGGCATCCGGGCCGTCGCGAAAGCCCACTGCCAGCGCCCTATTCGCCCGCACCACAGGCGAATCGGTCATCGCTAACAGTTTGTCGTAGGCCGCGCAGATAGCGCGCCAGTCGGTCTGCTCCCACGACGTCGCCGTCGCATGCAACGCGGCGATCACCGCCTGCGGCAGGTACGGTCCAGTCGAACCGTGGGCCGCCCGCAGCCGGTCCAGACCGCGGGCGATGCGGCCGCGGTCCCAGCGGCGGCGGTCCTGTTCCTCGAGCGGGACCAGCGCGCCGGCGGCGTCCACCCTCGTTGTCCGTCGCGAATCATGCAGCAGCACAAGGGCTGCCAAGGCGTGCGCCTCGAGTTCCGTTGGCATCAGCAGGCATAGCTCGCCTGCCAGCCGGACACCTTCGTCACACAGCTCGTCGCGAATCGCCGACGGGCCCGCCGTGGACCAGTAGCCCTCGGTGAACACCGAGTAGATGCAGCTGAGCACATGTGGCGTGCGCTCGGGAAGCAACTCGGCCGGTGGTACCCGCAGCGGGATGTTGGCGTGCCGGACCTTGGTCTTGGCGCGGGTGATTCGCTGACCGACGGCGGCCTCGGTCTGCAGCAGCGCCCGGGCGATCTCCGCGACGGTCAACCCGGAAACCAGCCGCAAGGTGAGCGCGAGCTGCGACACCCGGTCGAGTGCCGGGTGAGCGCAAGTGAACATCATCCGCAGTTCGTCGTCGCGTACGGGATGCGGATCGGCGCGGTCGGTGCGCGCAACAATCTCGTCCACCACTGCCGCCAATTCCTTTCCCGGACGGACTGATTCGCGGCGCAACCGATCGCGGGCACGGTTGCGCGCCACAGTCAGCACCCATCCGCCGGGGTTGTCCGGGACGCCGTCGCGCGGCCATGCCCGCAGCGCCTCGGCGAAGGCTTCCTGGACGGCATCCTCGGCGACGCTGAGGTCACCCGACCACCGGGCCAGCGCGGCCACTGCAGGGCCCCACTCGCGCCGGAAGACGCCGTCCAGGTCAGCCACGGGCGTTTACAGGCCGGAGACTCCCGCCAACTGGCGTAGCTCTACCGTGCCGGCCGGGATCATCGCGGCGAGTTTGACCGCCTCGTCACGGTCGCCGGCGGCCAGCAAGTAGAAGCCAGTCGCGATCTCGGCTGCTTCCGCGTAGGGCCCGTCGGTCAACAGTGCCTCGCCGTCGCGGACGCGCACCGTGGTCGCCGTCGCCGGTTCGTGCAACGCGGCGCCCGCGACGATGTGATCGCCTGCGGCAGTGGCGAATTCGCCGTGGCGTGCTGCTTCGGCCTCCCATTCGGGTGTGCCGGGGGTATTGACGGCTGCCGGTGGTTCCAGCAGCAGCGCAAGCCACTGCGCACTGTTGGCGCGTGACCATTCGGGATCGGCGGCGTGGTAGGTCGGCCGGACCTCGATTGCGCCGTGCTGGGCGGCCGGAATGTCACGGGCAAATGCCAGCGCGTCGTCGAGGTTGTCGGCGTCGAACACGTAATAGCCGCACGCCACCTCCGCGCCCTCCGCAAACGGGCCGTCGGTGACCGTCGGCGCGTCGGGCCCTCCGCTGATGCGCACACCGGTCGCCGTCGGCGCCAGCGCGTCACCCGCGCGGATGGCCGAGCCGACCTTGGCGTGGAAGCTTTGGTACGCCGCCATTCCGGCGGTCTGCTCGTCGGGCGTGAGTTCCCGCTCCTGGCTGATCAACAAAGCTAAGTACTGCATCGTGGTCACCTCCGGTAGTGAGCGGAACCCTGCGTCCCACTCTCTACCTGTCCGACGAACAACGCAGCCGCAATCCGACAGCGCCGGAAAAAAGTTATGCCGCGGCGCCGGGCTTGAGGTAGGTGACGAGGCTGACGTCCAGCATTTCGTCGGCGAAGTAGTGCTCGCAGCCACGCAGGTACTTCATGTAGCGCTCGTACACCTCTTCGGACTGGATCGCTATGGCCTTGTCCTTGTTGGCTTCCAGCGCGTCGCCCCAGATTCGCAGTGTCTTGATGTAGCTCGGCCGCAGCGAAAGCGGTTCGGGCACCACAAAACCGGCCTTCTCGCCGTGCTCGACCATCATATTTGTGGACGGCAAGCGACCGCCGGGGAAGATCTCGGTGAGGATGAACTTGATGAACCGCGCCGTCTCGAAGGTAATTTTCTTGCCGCGCGCGTTCAGGTCATAGGGGTGGTAGCTGACGCTGCTCTGCACGGTCATCCGCCCGTCCTCGGGCATGATGTTGAACGCGTTCTTGAAGAAGTGGTCGTAGTTCTCGAAGCCGAAGTGCTCGAACGCCTCGATGGACACGATCCGGTCGACGGGGTCGCTGAAGTCCTCCCAGCCACGCAGCAGCACCTGGCGTGAGCGAGTGGTGTCGATGTCCTCCAGCAGCTTGCTGGCCCGGGCGTGCTGGTTGTTGGACAATGTCAGCCCGATCACGTTGACGTCGTACTTCTCCACGGCGCGCTTCATCGTGGTGCCCCAGCCGCAGCCGATGTCCAGCAGTGTCATGCCGGGCTTGAGGTCGAGCTTGTCGAGGTTCAGATCGACCTTGGCGATCTGGGCTTCCTCCAGCGTCATGTCGTCACGCACGAAGTAGGCCGAGCTGTACGTCCGCGTCGGGTCCTGGAACAACCCGAAGAAGTCGTCCGAGAGGTCGTAGTGTGCCTGGATGTCTTCGGGGCGCGTCCGGATGTTAATCGGACTGACTGGGTTTTCAGTCATCAGCGTCTCGTAGCCCTTCCTTGGATGCGTGGCGATAGCACAATACCCGGCATTGTGCATGAATCAGCTAACCCCTGGTCCTGTTTTGCCCGGCTGCTTGGAAGCTATTTCTCCAGCGTGAACTGATTGACGTCGATGTAACCGATCCGGAAACCCTTCGCGCAACCGGTCAAATAGTGCATGTAGCGCTCGTAGACCTCTTCGGACTGAAGCTCGATGGCCTCGCTCTTGTGTGCCTCCAGGGCCGCGGCCCAACAGTCGAGGGTCTTGGCGTAGTGCGGCTGCAGCGACTGCCTGCGGGTGAGCTTGAAGCCGGCCTTCGACGAGTGGTCCTCGACCTTCTCGATCGACGGCAACCGGCCGCCCGGGAAGATCTCGGTGACGATGAACGTGAAGAACCGGGCCAGCTCGAAGGTCAGCGGCATGCCGCGTTCGACCATCTGCGGGCCGGTCAGGCCCGTGATCGTGTGCAGCAGCATCACCCCGTCGTCGGGCAGCGCGTCGTAGGCCATCTTGAAGAAGTCGTCGTAGCGGTCGTGGCCGAAGTGCTCGAATGCGCCGATTGAGACGATCCGGTCCACCGGTTCGCTGAACTCTTCCCAGCCGGCCAGCAAGACCCGCCTGGACCGCGGGGTGTCCAGCTCGTCGAACATCTTCTGGACGTGCGCGGCCTGGTTCTTGCTCAGCGTCAGGCCGACGACGTTGACGTCGTAGCGCTCGATCGCGCGGCGCATCGTGCTGCCCCAGCCGCAGCCCACGTCGAGCAGCGTCATCCCGGGCTGCAGACCCAGCTTGCCCAGCGCCAGGTCGACCTTGGCTTGCTGGGCTTCTTCCAGCGTCATGTCGTCGCGTTCGAAGTAGGCGCAGCTGTAGGTCTGGCTCGGGTCGAGAAAGAGCCGGAAGAAGTCGTCAGACAGGTCGTAGTGCGCCTGGACGTCTTCGAAATGCGGCCTGAGTTTTTCCGTCATTGCGCGCCATGGTAGTCGCTCGGCAAGGTCAGACCGAATCGGCGAACGTCGTCGTCAGCTCGCCGATCACCCGGTCCCAGAGCTGTTCGGGCAGGTCGTGGCCCATACCGTCGATCAGCACTAGGCGTGCTCCCCGGATCGCGCGGGCCACCACCCGACCGCCAAACGGGCGCTGCAGCCTGTCGGCGCGCCCGTGCAGGACGACGGTGGGTGCGGTGATCTGCCGGTCGTAGCGCAGCAGGCTGCCGCTGGCGATGATCGCGCTGAAATGCCGACTGACGCCCCACGGGTAGTAGCAGCGTTCGTAGGCCTCGATCGCCTCGTCACGCAACTGCTGCTCGGACTTCGGGTAGCGGGGGCTGCCGATGATTCGCCAGACCTTCACCGAGTAGTCGGCGATCACCTCGAGCGGCGAATTCGGCGCAGGCCCCTTGAGGACCGCGAACAGGGCGCGCGGATCCGGCGGCGGCAAGAACGGCTGGTTGTTGCTGGAGAAGATCACCGCCAGCGACCGCGTCCGCGCTTTGAACCGTGCAGCGAAGATCTGGGCGATCATCCCGCCCATCGAAGCGCCGACGACATGCGCACGCTCGATCCCGAGGTGATCGAGCACCGCCGCAGCGTCGTCGGCCATGTCCTCCAGCCGGTAGTCGGCTTGGCCGGGAAGACCCAGCCAGAACTTCAGCATCCGGGGGATCAACGCCCCGCCACTGTGGCGCCGCTGCGTCTTGCTGGACAGGCCGACGTCGCGGTTGTCGTAGCGGATCACTCGCAGGCCTTCGGCGACGAGCTTCTCGCAGAAGCCGTCGCGCCACAGCAGCAGTTGCGAGCCCAGGCCCATGATCAACAGCACGCCCGGGTCGCCCGGGTCGCCCATGTCTTCGTAGTAGATGTCTAGATTGCCGGAACGTGCTGTGCCGCTTCGGATTTCCACAGAGTTATACCTCTACGTCGGATTGGTGCTCGCGGCTGACCTCGACCATGAAGTTGGCGAAGTATCCCGTGAGCTGCGGGTCGGACATCATCTGCCAGCGCGGCGCCAGCAGCTTCATGTACCGCTCCACGTAGAGGAACTGCTTGCCGATCAGCACCAGTTCGCGGGGCAGCTTGACGTCGTAGGCGTCGGCCAGCGTCGAGAGCTGCCTGCCGATGTCGGCGTAGGACATATCGCCCAGCGTCTGCATGGTCAACGGCGTCGCGAACTTCTCGAGGTCCTTGGCGGCCTGCGCTTCGGGTCGCATGGTGCCCACCGCGCCCATCAACACGACGATCTTGCCCGCCGCGGCATGGTCCTTCTTGACCAGGAGGGCGTACACCAGCTCGCGCAGCAGCCATCGGGTGCGCGGGTCGATG
>DAIODV010000191.1:4582-7442 GCA_036746615.1 Mycobacterium sp. | reverse complement strand
TGTTCGACCTCCTCTAAGGCCACGCCGATCGCATTTGCGGCGGTCCGCAGGGTGTATTCCGGAGGCCCGGAACGCAACAGCACGTCACCGGCAAGGCCGAACAGGCGGCCCTCACGCTCGGCCTCGACCATCTCGTCGGCGGTGAAACCGAGGTCGGCCAAGTACTCGATCAGACCGGCCCGCTCGCGCGCATTCGCGATCCCGGCGGCCTCCAGTGCAGCAAAGTCGACCACCTGCCCAAGTGTGCCAGCGACGAGCCCGATTAGGGTCGAATGCCGTGAGTACCCTTCTGCACGGACCACTCGAGGACCGCCATCGCGAGCTCGGCGCGAGCTTCGCCGAGTTCGGCGGCTGGCTGATGCCGGTGTCCTATGCCGGCACCGTGAGCGAGCACACCGCGACCCGCGCATGCGTCGGCCTGTTTGACGTCAGTCATCTGGGCAAGGCGTTGGTCCGCGGGTCTGGCGCGGCGGAATTCGTCAACTCAGCGCTCACCAATGACTTGAACCGCATAGAGCCGGGGAAAGCGCAATATACGTTGTGCTGCAACGAATCTGGCGGCGTCATCGACGACTTGATCGCCTATTACGTTGGGCCTGATGAGATTTTCCTGGTGCCCAACGCTGCCAACACCGCAGCAGTGGTCGCAGCGCTGCAGAAAGCTGCGCCAACCGGGATCACCATTACCGACCAACATCGTTCTTATGCGGTGTTAGCCGTGCAGGGACCGCGGGCGGCGGACGTGCTGGCCGAGTTGGGGTTACCGACTTCGATGGACTACATGGGCTATGCCGACGCGACATTCGCGAATGTGCCAGTTCGGGTTTGCCGCAGCGGATACACCGGGGAACAAGGCTATGAGCTGCTGCCCGCTTGGGAATCCGCCGATGTGGTGTTCGATGCGCTGGTTGCGGCGGTGACCCGTGCGGACGGCCAGCTGGCTGGCCTTGGGGCGCGCGACACGCTGCGAACCGAGATGGGCTACCCGTTGCACGGGCATGAACTTTCGGCCGATATCTCGCCGCTGCAGGCCCGATGCGGTTGGGCGATCGGCTGGAAGAAAGATGCGTTCTTCGGCCGCGACGCGCTGCTGGCCGAAAAGGCGGCGGGTCCGCGTCGGCTGCTGCGCGGCCTGCGCGCGGTGGGCCGCGGTGTGCTGCGACCAGACCTCACTGTGCTCGACGGCGACAGCAAGGTCGGAGTCACGACGTCGGGCACATTTTCTCCCACGCTGAAAACCGGTATCGCGCTGGCGCTGATCGACAGCGACGCGGGCGTCGAGGACGGTCAGCATGTAACTGTTGATGTTCGGGGCCGCGCGGTTGAATGCGAAGTCGTGCGTCCACCGTTCGTCGAACCAAAAACTCGGTAGACCCCGGTTATAGAATCGCAGGATGACTGGCCACGCCCTCGAGTTCACGGTTTCGCGCACCGCGAACCCGATCAGCGACGAGTCACGCGACGCGATACTGGCCGACCCCGGTTTCGGTCGGTATCACACCGACCACATGGTGTCGATCGAATACACCGATGGACAGGGTTGGCATGACGCGCAGGTGATCAGCTACGGGCCGATCGAGCTGGATCCGTCGGCGATCGTGCTGCATTACGCGCAGGAGATTTTTGAAGGACTCAAGGCCTACCGATGGCCGGACGGGTCGATCGTGTCGTTCCGCGCGGAGGCCAACGCCGCGCGGATGCGAGCTTCGGCGCGCCGGATTGCGATCCCTGAATTGCCCGACGAACTGTTCATCGAGTCGCTGCGGCAACTGATCGCCGTCGACAACGCGTGGGTGCCACCCGCCGGCGGCGAGGAGTCGTTGTACCTGCGGCCGTTCGTGTTCGCCACCGAGCCGGGCCTGGGGGTACGTCCGGCCAAGGAGTATCGCTACTTGGTGATTGCCTCACCGTCGGGTGCGTACTTCAAACACGGCATCAAGCCCGTGACCGTGTGGGTGTCAACGGAATACGTGCGCGCCAGCCCCGGCGGCACCGGTGCAGCGAAGTTCGGCGGAAACTACGCCGCGTCATTGGTCGCGCAAGCCGAGGCCACCGACCACGGATGCGACCAAGTGGTGTGGCTGGATGCCGGCGAACGCCGCTACATCGAAGAGATGGGTGGGATGAACATCTTCTTCGTGTTCGGCAGCGGCGGCTCGGCCCGGCTGGTCACCCCTGAGCTGTCCGGCTCGCTGCTGCCGGGGGTAACTCGAGATTCCCTGTTGCAGTTGGCAACTGACGCTGGCTTTGCCGTCGAGGAGCGCAAGATCGATATCGACGAGTGGCAGAAAAAGACGGCCGAAGGCGAGATCACCGAGGTGTTCGCGTGCGGCACTGCCGCGGTCATCACTCCGATTTCACACGTCAAGTATGGCGAGAGCGAATTCACCGTCGGCGCCGGCGAATCCGGTGAGGTGACGATGGCGCTGCGCGACACGCTGACCGGTATCCAACGCGGAACGTTCGCCGACACCCACGGCTGGATGTCGAAGCTGGCCTGACGGCCCGGTCAGGGGTTCGCGGTCGCGGGTTCCTCGAGTTCGGTATAGCGCTCGGCGAATTCGCGAGCAGGAACCGGCCATTCCTCACCGTCGGCGCCCCGTACCACCCAGTCGCCGTCGCCCGCTATGGTCGGCCCCTCCAATGTCTCGATTGTCTCGCCCGGCTGCGCGGGCCGCGCCAAAACCTCTCCGCGCCTTCGCCATTGGTTGCCACCAACATGCTCATAGCTGGCTCGGAAGATCTCATCGCGTACCGACCAGGTCTCCCCATCCTTCTCGACCTGCCAGTCTCCGGCATCGGCCTGCATGGTGTGACCCGATCGCGACGTCCACGTCCAAGGCGTGTTGCGCTGTTCGGC
>DAIODV010000191.1:0-4572 GCA_036746615.1 Mycobacterium sp. | reverse complement strand
GTCCCGATCCGAGTGAATGGCCGCCACACCGGACGTGACCGATACCCGAGCTGGCGAAGGCTCCACAGGGTGGCGGCGAGGATACCGACCGCGGAGTTGAGCAGGTCCTCGTCGGCCTCGACCGCAGCCCACTCAACGAGCTTGTTGTGGACCCGGCTTTGATCATCGCGAAGCGCGCCGTACCTCCAATGGTTGCGGCGATAGTAGCGACACCAGTCCTCGTGCTCCGCCTTCGCCATTTCCATTGCGGCGTCGTGCTCAAAGCCCATGCGGGCCAGCTGTTGCAAGGACGACAGCCCGGCCATGTCATGCAGGCCCAGCGCTTTCGGCGGGTTGCCCCACGTGTTCCAGGTGTGCTCGGCGATCTGCTCCACCATCCACAGAGCATTGCGGACTAGGCGCCGATTGGACTCACGGTAGAACTCGTCAAGCTCCGCCCACGGCAGCCGTGCCGGGGGCGGGTTGGGCTCCGGCTCGATGCCGGCGACGTAGCGCTCGTGAATCAGCTTCGCTGCTCGTTCCCAGACGTCTTGCGCTTGCCCCTCCGGAATATCGAGCGCCAGTCGGTAGGTCCGCAACCGGCCGACGATGGGCACCGGGTCGTCGGCCATGTGGGCGTCGTTGTCCCAGATATAAACGGGCATTGCCGGAAAACGCGCGGCCAGCCTGGTGCCTATCGATCTCGCGGTAGACGGTCCATGTGCTCTGTCGTCGACGAATATCACGGCGTTGGTTGACCCGTCGCTCTCGCCGATCAGACGCATCAACGCCGTCACGGTCGGTGCCTGTGGTGTGGCGTCGATTGTTGGCCCGGCCGATACGAACCCGACTTGCCTGCGGTGGAATTCATGATCTTGCAGGTACTCCTCGGCGTCTACGCCGACCAGATTCAGTGCCGGCAGCGCGGTTTCGCCCGGTGGAGTGTAGTAGTCGTTTTCCAATTTGCGACGAGTCAGGTCCGCGCACAACGCCAACGTCAATTCCGATGTGCCGCAGACGTATACATGCTCGACGGTGCCGGTCGCGATGATGTTCTCAAGTAACCAGCGGGCGGTGACTTCGTATTTGCCGACAGCGTCGGCCGCCCAACGGGTGTCGGATCCACCGAGTTGTTGTGCGCGCCACGCCTCGGCTTGCCACGGGTCGTCGATGCGCACGGTGAGCGGTAGTCGCTGCTTGTGACCGACCGTGGCCAGCACGCTGGTGATCGTGTCCAGCCACAACTGGTTGGTCGCCGGATCGGCTGACATGAGGTAGAGCCGCTCGAGGTTACGCCACATCGACAGCGACTTGAGGGTCTCCGGGTCGTTGAAGTCCACCGACACCACTCGGCCGCCCTGGATTCTGGCTTCTTGGACGCCGGGCTCATCGGGACCGTTGGTGACGACAACCAATGTGCTCGAGCGGTTGAGGGTTCCCGCGATCGCACTGACCATGGACCGGGTTTCGTCGTCGATACCGATGACGGCAGTAACCGAGTTAGCGAGGTTGGCCCGCAGTCGGTCCACCTGTGACCGGAACAATGCGATCACCACACCGGCGAGGCCGAAGAAAATCGCGCCCAGCGCCGCGAGCCGGGCAACCCACAGCCCGTCCGGAGTGGGGCTGGGACAGACGTGCCCGCCGTACGAGAAATCGCTCACGCCGCCTTTGACCAGCGAGACGGTCCAGATGAGTGGTTGGAAGAAGAACGGGTGCGTGGCGTCGTGGCAGCCCCAAAAGGCGCTGAAGCCCAGCACGGCGCTTGTCGCGGCCAGCCCGGCGATGACCGTGACCGGAACGTTGCCCGACCGGCGGGCGCTGTGCGACCGAAAGCTCAACACGCACAGCACGACCAGCACCGCGGTCACGATCGTGATCGTTAACGACGATCCCGGCCGACCGAACCACCGCAACCAGTGCGGCAACTTGTTGGCTGCCGAGGGGTCAACTGCCAGGACGCACAGCCACCCGAGCAACACCACAGCCACGGCCGAGAGCGCGGCGCGCGCCGAGCGGGAAGGTGCGACTGTGCGTTGCATTCATCCTTCCCTTCTGCTTGGGCCGCAGTAACGATGATGGCATCGAAAATGCGGGCGGATGGCTAGAACCGCGCAAACGCCGCCAGCAGCAGTGCGCTCACCGTCGTGGTCAATTCGATTGCGGCACCGAGCACGTCACCGCTGATACCGCTGAAGCGTCGGACACAATGTCCGACCAATGCCGCGCCGGCGGCAAGCCCGACCGGTAACGCCAACGGTCCCTGCCACGGCTCCCGAGCCGCCAGCACGGACGCCGCGAGCAGCGCGGCGACCCAGGCGGTGATCACCAGCCCGGACTGGGTCCCGGCGACCCGCGCGCCCAGCGTGCTGCCCGGCGCCGCGGGCACCGACCGGTGGCAGGCGAGGACGGCCACGACCCGGCCGGCACACACGGCGACCACGATCGCCGCGCCGCCCAGCGCTGAAAAAGCCAGTCCCTGCAGCGTGATCACCAACACCACGCAGGCCACCCCGAACGGTCCAGTCGACCCGTCGCGCATCGCCTGCCGCGCGCGTTCCGGCGGCCCGTAGCACCCCAGCCCGTCGGCGGTGTCGGCCACACCGTCGATGTGCAGGCCACGGGTCGCCGCGAGCAGCACAGCCACCGCGAGCACGCCGGTCAGTGGGTTGCCGGAGCCGAAAGCGAGTCCGCTCGCCCAGGTGACGGCCGCGGCCAGCGCACCGAGCGCCGCGCCGACGACGGGCAGCGCGGTCATCGCACCGCCGCCCAGCGGCCGATCCGATGTGCGCGGCATCGGGACAACGGTCTCGAATGCGAAAGCCGTTGCCAGCGAACTGATCACGATGGGCGCTCGGACACGCGGGCCTCAGCAAAACTGGCCATCGATGCCAACGCGGCCACCGCGGCCCGCAGCACCGGCAGCGCCACTGCCGCGCCGGTACCTTCACCCAGCCGCATTCTGAGATCGACGATCGGGTCCAACCCGAGCTGGGCCAGAGCCAGCGCATGCGCCGGCTCGGTCGAAAGGTGACCGGCCTGCCACCACAGCCGAGCGCCCGGAGCCAGCCGCTCGGCGATCAGCGCCGCAGCCGTCACCGCCAGACCGTCCAGTAACAGCGGGGTACGCCGGACTGCGGCTTGCACGCAGAAACCGGCCAGTCCGGCCAGATCTGCGCCGCCGCAACGCTGCAACAGCGCTACCGGATCGGATAACACCGGCGCGGCCCGAAACATCGCATCGCGCACCGCCGCGGTTTTGCGGGCCCAGCTGGCGTCGTCTATGCCGGTCCCGTAGCCCACCGCGGCGACCGGCTCCATGCCCGTCAGCGCTGCAATCAGAACCGTTGCAGGAGTGGTGTTTCCGATGCCCATGTCGCCGGCGATGAGAAGGTCGGCACCGGCGTCGACCTCGTGATCCGCGATCTGGCGGCCGGCGTCAATCGCGGCGAGGGTCTCTTGGTGGGTCAGGGCGTCTTCAACCGTGATGTCGCCGCTGGAGCGGCGCACCTTATGCGCACCGATCTCTGAGGAGGGCGGGTCGGCGTCCACAGCAAGGTCCGCGACGCGCACTGTGGCCCCGGCGATGTCAGCCAGCGCGTTGATCGCTGCCCCGCCCGCGGCGATGTTTGCGACCATCTGACCGGTGACCTCCGAGGGGTAGGCCGATACCCCCGCTCGCGCGACGCCATGATCGCCGGCGAATACCACCACCCGGGCCCGTTCGAATTGCTTTGGCGGACAATGGCCTTGACACGACGCAATCCACACTGACAGATCCTCGAGCCGGCCAAGCGCGCCGGAGGGCTTGGTCAGCGTGTCCTGGCGGGCACGGGCCGCTGCGGCGGCGGTCGTATCGGGCGGCACTACCGGAGGAAACATCAGCACGTCTTCGACGGCTTGATGTGCAACGGCTGCCCGGCCACCATCAGCACCACTCGATCGCACACGGCGGCCAGCCGCTGGTTGAGCGCGCCCAACTCGTCGGTGAACCGGCGGCCGGACGCCGTCGCCGCCACGATGGTCAGCCCCACCTCGTGGCTGACCAGGACCAGCGGTGCGGTGAACGCGGCCACCGCCGCGAGCATCTCATCGACGTCCGCTGTGACCGAGCCGTCCTCCCATCCGACGTGATCCAGCGCGGCGGTCAACCAGCCGCAGACATCATCAACCAGGGTTGGTGCCTGCGGTGACTGGCGCAATTGTGCTGCGATGTCGTCGCTTTCCACAGTCGCCCAGTGATGGGGTCTGCGATCGCGGTGTAGTGCGATCCGCCGCAACCATGCCGGGTCGCAGTCAGTGACCGAACCGGTCGCGAGGTACCGCACCGGCTCAAGCGGTCCCGCTGACTCGGCGATGGCTGCCTCCGCCCAGCGGGACTTGCCCGACTTGATCCCGCCGAGCACCAGCGTTCGCACGGCAGATCAGGCGACTTTGGCGCCGTGCTTGACTTGAGGTCGAGGCGCGCGCATACGGCGCATCTGGGAAGCCCGGCCCGCCGCGTAAAGGCCTAGTTTCCAACGGCTTTCGGTGTTTTTCGGGAACTTAGCGTCGACCAGCTTGCTGACTTTGCGGCCCAGGATGAGGCCGTCG
>DAIODV010000190.1:3989-7444 GCA_036746615.1 Mycobacterium sp. | reverse complement strand
TCCACAAACTGATGGGCACCGGGCTGACTTGTGTGCATGGCGCCCAGCAGCCCGCCGTTCGGGACGTATGCGGGGCTGCCGAACATGCAATGCGGGCTGGACGGGCCACCAACAACGTCGGCCGGTGTGCAGCGGGCCGCTGCCCACGGCGGCGCTGCCGGCAGCACGATGTAGACGACGAGCGCCGCGAAAGACAGCGCGACGAACCGTCGGACGAAGGCTGCCCAGTCGCTTCGGTTGCGCAGCCAGAGCACTCCCGCGACCAGGTAGGGCAGGACGAAAAACGACATGTAGATGCCGCTGATGACTACTTCCCACCACGGCGGATGCGGCATCTTGATGCGTTCCTGCAACCACACGGTTGGGACAGTGCCGAAGAACAACCACCGGTCGGCCTGCGGCTGGAAATGCCACAGTGTTGGCGCTCCGAGCAGGGCTGCCGCTCCGCGGCTGAGGTCATACACCACCAGTACAAGCGCGAACGGCAGCCAGTCGCGCACGACGGCGAATACCTTGTGCCCTCGACCGATGCTGGCGGCGATCAGCCCGGTGGCGATATAGAGCAGCAGCAGTTCACGATTGAATGCGAGCCCGTCCGTCAGGGTCCGGTAGGCCACGACAAGGGCCCAGGTGGTGACCGCCATCCGCCGCGCGAACGTCAGCCAACGTTCCCTGCTTTCGCTGGGGTCGAGGGCAAAGTCGGCGAGGTATTCGGGGCGCGCCAACGGCATCGCCTGCGTGGGTTTTGGCCGGCGAAACAGCCGGGTGGCTACCCCTTGCGGGTCACCCTTGAGGCGCCGGGTCCTGCGATCAGTTGTTACTGTCACCAGTCCAACCCTATCCGTTCCCGGCCGTTTTCCATCCGTTCATTCTTATAGCCATCTGCGGTTGGACCAAACATTTCGCCGAAAATGTTGCATCGCAACGGCTTTGCAACAGTGAATGCGCATCGTCAATGGGCGGCAATCCATTGCCGCCCGATCGCGTGACCCTATGTGACAGCTGTGAATTCGGCTGACGTGCTAATCAGGATGTCCCAATGGTAGGAGACGCCGCCGAAGATACGTCGGAACCTGCCTGGCGCGTCGCCGTCAGACCTAGCTCGTCCCATTGCTTCTGCAGTTCGCGCTCATGGACGCTAGAGGCCATGCCGGACGGCGCGAACATTCTCGACGGGACCGGATCATCTTCAGACAGCGGTCTGCCGCAGCCGCGAATTGTCCTGTACGCCACAATGATTGCGACTACGACCACAATCACAACGACGCTCGCGAAGATGACCGATAGCGTGCCCTGGATGAACGTGTTTCTTATTACGTCGTTGAGCTGACCAGGTGTCTTCGCCGAACCAAACGCCGACTTACCGGCTGCCTTGGCGGCGGCATATTGGAAATGCTGAGTCCAGTAGCCCACGTTGGGATCTGGCGAAAAAATCTTCTGCCACGACGCGCTCAACGTGACTGCGAGATCCCACAACAGTGGAATCCCCGGAATCCACGTCCACTTCAGCAGATCCTTTTTGATGACGATCACGGTGATGACAGTCAGCGCGATCGCCGCCAGCAGCTGATTGGCAATACCGAACAGTGGGAACAGGGTGTTGATACCGCCCAGTGGATCGGTCACGCCCATGAGCAGGATGCTGCCCCACGCCGCAGCCACCGCCAGGCTGCAGACCCACGCCCCGGGGCGCCAGCTAGGGTTTCGCAGTCGAGCCAGCGGACCACCCAAGTTGCCGAGCGTGTCGGAAAGCATGAAGCGGGCGACCCGGGTGCCCGCGTCCACGGCAGTCAGGATGAACAACGCTTCGAACATGATCGCGAAGTGGTACCAGAACGCCTTGAGGCCCGCGCCGCCGAATGACCGTTGTAGTACTTCGGACATGCCGACTGCCAGTGTCGGCGCGCCGCCGGTGCGCGACACGATCGACTTTTCGCCCACGCTGGCCGCCGCCCGGCTGAGCTGGTCCGCGGTCACGGGCTGACCGGGCAAGCCCAGGTGGTTCAGATAATCGACGGCGGTTGCCGCGGTGCCGCCGGTCTTTGCGGCTGGGGCGTTGAGCGCGAAGTACAGGTGCTGGTCGAGGATTGCCGCGCTGATCAGCGCCATGACCGCGACGAAAGACTCGGTGAGCATGCCGCCGTAGCCGATCAGCCGCATCTGGCTTTCCTTCTCCAGCAGCTTCGGCGTCGTCCCCGATGAGATCAATGCGTGGAATCCCGACAGCGCGCCGCATGCGATCGTGATGAACAAGAACGGGAACAACGAACCGGCGAAAACCGGTCCATCGCCGCGGGTGGCGAACCGTGAGATCGCGGGTGCCTGCATGAGCGGGTGCGCTACACAAATGCCGATCGCCAGCAAGGCGATGGCGCCCACCTTCATGAACGTCGAGAGGTAATCGCGGGGCGCGAGAAGCAGCCACACCGGTAGCACCGACGCGACGAAACCATAGCTGACGATCAACCACGCCACCGTTACCGGTGACAACGTGAACCACGATGCGCCCCAAGCTGTTTCGCCGACCCAGCTGCCGGAAGCGACGGCGAGCATCAGCAGCACAAAGCCGATCAGTGACACTTCGCCCACCTGCCCGGGACGCAGGAAACGCAGATAGCAGCCCATGAAGATGGCGATGGGGATCGTCATCGCGATGGAAAACACCCCCCATGGGCTCTGCGCTAGTCCCCGCACCACTACCAGGGCGAGTACCGCGATGATGATCACCATGATCACGAAGGCGCCGATGAGGGCCGCGGCGCCGCCGATAGCACCCAGCTCGTCGCGGGCCATCTGGCCAAGTGAACGGCCCCGTCTCCGGGTGGAGATCCACAAAACCAAGTAGTCCTGGACGGCACCGGCGAACACCGCGCCGACGACGATCCAGATGCTGCAAGGCAAGTAGCCCATCTGCGCGGCCAGTACCGGTCCGACGAGCGGTCCGGCTCCGGCGATCGCGGCGAAATGATGCCCGAAAAGCACCCGCCGGTCGGTCGGGACGAAGTCCGTTCCGTCCTCGAAAACTTCTGCTGGAGTGGCATGGTCGTCGCGCGGGCGAACTATCTTCGCTTCGATCAGCCGCGCGTAGAACCGGTACCCGATGACGTAGGTGCACATCGCCGCGACGACGAACCACACCGCGTTGACCGTCTCACCGCGGACGGAAGCGATGATCGACCACGCCACCGCACCCAATACGGCGATTGCGCCGAAGATGATCTTGTGCCCAGTGCGGATCGGTGAGCGGTCGATAATCGCGACCGCCGGCAGGGCGGCGTCGGTGTGGATATAGCTGACCTGCCCGCTGTGGCTTTCCACGCGCCGGACCATACGCGATTGACGCCTCAATCGGCGTGTCGCGCCGCGACGTTCACGGTTGCGCAACCGCTACTTAACCGCGGTGCAGCGCACGCACGGTGTCGATGCTGTCGGCCTGGTCGGGGCCTTTGTCGTCG
>DAIODV010000190.1:0-3979 GCA_036746615.1 Mycobacterium sp. | reverse complement strand
AGCGCAGCACCCGGGCGAACCGCAGCGCCAAACCCCCGGGGTAGCGCGTGGACTGCTGCACACCGTCGAACGCCACCTCGACCACCTGCTCGGGGCGCAGCTGCACGACGTAGCCGTCGGTGGGACCGACGGCCAGTTCGGTAAACCGCGCGGTCTGCCAGTCCAGCATCGCGTCGGTCATTCCCTTAAAGGTTTTGCCCAGCATCACGTATTCACCGGTGGCCGGGTCGCGAGCGCCGAGGTGAATATTGGAGAGCTTTCCCTTGCGCCGTCCCGATCCCCACTCCACGGCCAGGACCACCAGGTCCAGCGTGTGGACGGGCTTGACCTTGAGCCAGCCGACACCACGGCGTCCCGCCTCGTACCGGGCGGCCAGTGACTTGGCCATCACGCCCTCGTGCCCCGCTGCCAACGTCGCTTCCAGGAATTCGGCGGCGGCGGCCACATCCGACGTAACCAGCCGATCGACCCGGTTCTGCGCCGAGGTGATCTCGTCGAGCACCGCCATCCGCTCGCTGGTGGTGGCGTCGAGGAGGTCGACGCCGTCGCGGTGCAGGATGTCGAAAAAGAACACGGACAGCGGCTGGGCCGTCCTGGCCGCCGCGACATCGACTGAGCGGCCGAACCGCGACCCGGTGACCTGGAAAGGCTGTGGCCGGCCGTCCGGGCGTAACGCGATTGCCTCACCGTCGGCGATCAAGTCGCTCACGGGTAGCGCTAGGGTCGCCTCCACCACCTCGGGTAGCCGCGCGGTGACGTCGTCGAGGCTTCGCGTATAGACCGTCACGAGCTCGCCTGCCCGATGCACCTGTACCCGTGCGCCATCCAGCTTCGCTTCGAAAGCGGCTGTGCCGCCGAGCTTTTCGAGAGCCTCGGTTATCCCTGTCGCCGTCTGCGCCAGCATCGGGCCGACCGGTCGGCCCACGCGCAGGGCAAACGCGTCCAGCGCCGCCGTTCCACCGGTCAGGCCCGCAGCGGCGACTGCGGGCAGGTCTCCGCCCAACATCGCCGCGCGCCGTACCGATGCGGCCGGAATCTGTGCGGCGGCGGCGACCGCATCGGCCATCACGCCGGCCAGCGCACCCTGACGCAGCTCGCCGGTCAGCAGCCGCCGCAGAAACGTCTGCTCGGTGTCTGTTGCCGACGCGAACAATCCGGCCACAAGCTCGGCGCGCCGCGCCTGCGAGCCCTTGCCCGCTACCGCGCCGATCGTCGAGAAGGCCGCGTCGACGCCGGCGACGGTCAAGCTTGGCTCTGCCGCGGCGGGCGGTAACGACCGCAAAGCCGCCCAGCCAACGCCGATTTGGCGTTGCGGCAGCTCCCCGGAAAGCCACGACACGATGATCGCGACCAGCCTGGGATCGGATTTGGCCTGGCCGAGCAGCTCGGCGATCCGCGCGATCTTGGCCAGCCGCGATGCCGATCCACCTACTTCGGCCGAAGTCGTCGCCACGTCGATCAGCCGCACAGCCCACCTTTACACGCCTGACCGACAACGTCACGCGCGGCCGCGATAGCGTGCATGCCAACGCCGGGCAATCGGATCTGAACAAACGAGGAGGTTTGCATGGAGATCAACGGCAAAAAGGTGGTCGTCATCGGCGGCGCCTCAGGTATGGGCCGCGCCAGCGCCGAATTGCTGGCCGCCCGCGGAGCCAGTGTCGCGGTGCTGGATCGCGAAGGTTCGGACGGCAAGGACGTCGCCGCCGGTATCGGTGGCTCGTTCTATCCGATCGACGTCACCGACTTCGCCGGCACCGAAGAGACCCTGCAGGCCGCGGTGGAGAGTCTGGGCGGCCTGCACGTCACGGTCACGACGGCCGGTGGCGGCATCGCCAAGCGGACGATGTCGAAGTCCGGACCGCATGACCTCGAGTCGTTCCAGTCGGTGATCGACCTCAACCTGATCGCGACGTTCAACATCAGCCGGCTCGCGGCAGACCACATGAGCCGCAACGAGCCCGAGGACGAGGAACGCGGCGTCATCATCAACACCGCTTCGATCGCAGCATTCGAGGGCCAGATCGGCCAGGTCGCCTACACCGCTGCCAAAGCGGGTATCGCCGGCATGTGCTTGACCATGGCACGCGATCTCGGATCGCTAGGCATCCGCGTATTGGCCATCGCACCAAGCCTTTTCGCCACCGGATTGACCAAGGGCATTCCCGACGAGTTCGCTACTGCCCTGACCAAGGACGCGGCTTTCCCCAAGCGTCTGGGTCGCCCAGAGGAGTACGCCAAGCTGGTCGCCGCGATCATCGACAACCCGATGCTCAACGGCCAGTGCCTGCGGCTCGACGCCGGGCAGCGGTTCGCCCCCAAGTGATGCCGTAGCCAGATTAAGTACACTATTTTCCACGCAGCCTCCGCAACGATGAGGAAGGCCCTCGAATGGGTATCGCACTGACCGACGACCATCGCGAACTCGCCGAGGTAGCCCGCGGGTTCCTCACCGCGCAGAAGGCCCGCTGGGCAGCACGATCACTGCTAGACGCACCCGACGAGGCGCGTCCGGAGCTCTGGCACGACTTGGTCGAACTCGGCTGGCTCGGCCTGCACATCGACGAGGAGTATGGCGGCTCGGGGGACGGGCTGCCCGAACTCGTGGTGGTGATCGAAGAGCTCGGCCGGGCGGTGGCGCCGGGACCGTTTGTGCCGACGGTGATTGCCTCGGCGGTGATCGCCGCGAACGGCACTGCTGAGCAGAAGGCCCGGCTGCTGCCGGGTTTGATCGACGGTACGGTCGTTGCGGGGATCGGGCTCGGCGGTGACGTCGCCGTCGACGGCGGGGTGGCCAGCGGCGATGCCGGGATCGTGTTCGGCGCCGGGCTGGCGGACCTGCTGCTGATCGTCGCGGGCAGTGACGTTTTGGTGCTGGAGCGCGACCGCGACGGCGTGTCGGTCGATGTACCTGACAACCTGGACGCGGCGCGACGCTCGGGTCGGGTCGGGTTGCAGAATGTCAGCGTCGCCGATCGTGACATCCTGCCTGCCGCTGCGGAATCCGCGCTGGCCCGAGCGCGCACACTGGTGGCCGCTGAGGCGGTCGGCGGGGGATTGTGTCGACGCCGCAGTCGACTACGCCAAAGTGCGCCAGCAATTCGGCCGCACCATCGCGACGTTCCAAGCGGTCAAGCATCATTGCGCAAACATGCTGGTGGGCGCCGAGTCGGCGGTCGCGGCGGTGTGGGATGCCTCTCGTGCCGCGGGCGAGGATGAAAAGCAATTCCGGTTGGCGGCTGCCGTCGCTGCGGCGCTGGCGTTTCCGGCCTATGCGCGCAACGCTGAGCTGAACATCCAGGTGCACGGCGGAATCGGCTTCACGTGGGAACACGACGCACACCTGCACCTGCGCCGAGCGCTTACGATCCGGGCGCTCTTCGGTGGTGAGGCACCCGCGGCCGATGTCTTCGACCAGACCGCCGCCGGTGTCGCCCGAGTCAACAGCCTGGATCTGCCGCCGGAGGCCGAAGAACTGCGCAAGCGAATTCGCGCCGATGCCAACGACATTGCCCCGCTCGACAAGAAAGGCCGGCTGGATCGTTTGATCGCGACCGGCTATGTGATGCCGCACTGGCCCAAACCATGGGGTTTAGGCGCCGATGCCGTCGAACAGTTGGTGATCGAGCAGGAGTTCACTGCCGCAGGCATCAAGCGGCCGGACTATTCCATCACCGGATGGGTGATCCTGACCTTGATCCAGCACGGAACCCCTGCGCAGATCGAACGATTCGTTGAAGCAGCGCTGCGCCAGGACGAGATCTGGTGTCAGCTGTTCTCCGAGCCCGACGCCGGATCGGATGCGGCGGCGGTCAAGACTCGTGGCACTCGAGTGGACGGCGGCTGGAAAGTCAACGGGCAGAAGGTATGGACCAGCGGCGCCCAGTATTGCCGCCGCGGCCTGGCCACCGTGCGCACAGATACAGACGAGACGAAAAACACCGGCATCACCGCGAAGATCATAGACATGAAGGCACCT
>DAIODV010000189.1:0-7448 GCA_036746615.1 Mycobacterium sp. | reverse complement strand
CGACGATCCAGTTCAACTGGCGATCAACGTGACTCGGAAGATCGTAGATCTCGCGGACGGCCGCCACGATCACATCCATCGCCGCGCCCCAGATCGGTTTCGGTCCCGCGGTCAGTAGCGGAGTCAGGCCAACTTCCGCTTCGCGTGCGCGGGCCATACTGGCATTGACCAGGTCGTCCTCGGCGCCGGCGCGCAAGGTGAAGGCCGCGCCGGCGGCAAGACCGGCGACGACGTCGTGGGGGTGAGCCCGCATCGCCGAAAGCACTCCGGCGATGAAGCGGTCGGTCTCGCGTTGGACCAGAGCTTCGCCCACTGCCTGTTTGGCGCCGAACTCCTTGTACAGCACTTGTCGGCTGATCCCGACCGTGGTCGCGATGCGCGACATGTTGACCGCCCGCCAACCCTCGGCGCAGACAAGCGCGTAGGCCGCATCCAAGACTCGGTCGCGCAACAACTGCCGGACCTCGGCCTGAAAGTTCGGTGCCTGCGGCATAGCTACGAGGATAGACGACAAATAGTCAGTAGTGTCGCGATTGACACAAATAGCCATATGTTGTATACAACATAAACAACTCGTTGTGAGTTGTCACGGAAGCGAGTCGTCGGTGAGAAGTCCCGGGACGGAGTCAGACCCGCCGCACCAGCGGCGAGCCACGATGGACGTCGCTTCGGACGGGAACGTGATCAACGACGCGGTCGCGGAGCTGTCCGAGTGGGAGCGCGCCGTGCTGCACCGGTCGTACTACCTGCGCCGGACGACGACGCAGATCGCCGCCGAATTCAGGATCGACGACGATCTCGTCAAGCACGACTTGCATCGCGCGTTGCATGCGTTGCGTGCAGCCCTTCAGGCGCGGGAGGCCACTACGCCCAGGCGGCTACGCGTCGTCTGACTAATACCCCCTACGGGGACGGGGTCTTGTTCTACGACACTGCGTCGTATTGAATGCCGTCGTGGCTGGATTGGGCGACAAATGCCTGCTGTTGTGCCCGCGTAGGGTCGGTTGCCATGCGTACTGATGACGACAACTGGGACATCACAACAAGTGTCGGCTCGACTGCGCTGTTCGTGGCCACCGCTCGAGCATTAGAGGCGCAAAAGCCCGACCCGTTGGCCATCGACCCGTTTGCCGAGGTGTTCTGTCGCGCCGTCGGCGGCAACGCGGCCGACGTGCTGGACGGCAAGGACCCCGAAAATCAACTGCTAACCCCCGACTGGGGCGTGCACTTCGTCAACTTCCAAGGTGCGCGCACCAAGTACTTCGACGACTACTTCCGCCGGGCCGCTGACGCCGGCGTCAGGCAGGTGGTGATTCTGGCCGCGGGCCTGGACTCCCGCGCCTACCGGCTGGCCTGGCCCGATCAGACGACAATCTTCGAGTTGGACCAACCGCAGGTTCTCGACTTCAAGCGCGAAGTGCTCGCCGAGCAGGGTGCCAAACCCAACGCCGAACGCCGCGAGGTTGCCATCGACCTGCGTGAGGACTGGCCGCAAGCCTTGCGGGACAGTGGATTTGATGCTGCCAAGCCGTCGGCGTGGATTGCCGAAGGCCTGTTGATCTATCTTCCAGCGGCGGCCGAAGAGCAGCTGTTCACTGGAATCAATACGCTGGCCGCCGCGGCCAGCCATGTCGCCGTGGAAGACGGCGCACCTCTGCCGCCCGACGACTTCGCGGCCGCCGTGGAGGAAGAGCGGGCAGCGGTCGCCGAGGGCGACCGGCGGGTGTTCTTCCAGTTGGTCTACAACGAGCGGCATGCTCCGGCCGACCATTGGTTCGACGAGCACGGGTGGACCGCAGAGGCAACGCCACTGCCTGACTACTTACGGAAGGTCGGTCGACCAGTTCCCGGACCGGACCAGGAGGCGGGCCCGATGATCGCCCGCAACACATTGGTCAGGGGCATCAAAAAGTGAACAGCGCGTGGCGTAGAGTCTGCTCACAATGACAACCATTTTCATTAAGCCGCTTGCGCTCGCAGTGCCGCCGATGCCGAGGACGACTTGGTTTTGTGGACTGAACTGCGGCGGCGCTTTCGAATCAGCCCGATACGTGCATCTCGACAACTTAGCTTATGCAATGCTAACTTCAGCCCGGGGTTAGCTTAGGCAACACTATGTCCATTAGGGGAGGCGGAGGCGTGGAAACCGCTGACACCGGCATGATCGCAACGCGGCCGACGACGGCGCGGGTTGACGACGACGTGATGAGCCGGTTCGCGACGTGCTGTCGCGCGCTTGGGCTAACTGTCTATGACCGCAGGCGTCCCGCAGATCTGACCGCCGCCCGATCCGGGTTCACCGCGCTGACCCGCATCGCGCATGACCAGTGCGACGCCTGGGTGGGGCTGGCCGCAGCGGGCGACTCGGCTACCCATGTGCTGGAAGCGATTTCGCGCAACGCCGCGACCGCGGGGGTATTGCAGCGCCGGGTCGAACTGGCGCCCGGCGCCCTGGGCTTCCACTACGACACCGGGTTGTATCTGCGCTTCCGCGCGACCGAACCCGACGATTTTCATCTGGCCTACGCCGCGGGGCTGGCAGCCGACGGCCGATTCGCCGAGGCGCACAAGCTGGTCGTGGACGTCAGCCGGCGTCGGCCGAGTTCTCGGGAGGCCCGCTGGGTCCACGCGACCATCCACTACCGCGCCGAGCGCTGGGCCGACGTGGTCAAGCTGCTCTCACCGATCGTCACCGACCCGGATCTCGACGAGAACTTCGGGCATGCGGTCAAGATCGCGCTGGGCATTGCGCTGGCGCGGCTGGGCATGTTCGCCGCGGCATTGTCTTATCTGGAAGAGCCCGACGGTCCGGTCGCCGTGGCGGCCGTGGACGGCGCGCTGGCCAAAGCGCTGGCGCTGCGCGCCGACGGCGACGAGGACACCGCCCGAGAGGTGCTGCAGGACCTCTATGCCGCCAATCCGGAGAACGCCCAAGTTGAAGAGGCGCTAACGGATTCCAGCTTCGGCATCGTGCCCACTACCGCAGACCGCATCGACGCGCGCCATGACCCGTGGGACCCGGCAACGGAGCCCGAGCCCGGCGATTTCATCGACCCGGGAGCCCAGGAGCGCAAGGCGGTACTGCTGGCCGAGGCAGAGCGCGAGCTCGACGAGTTCATCGGCCTGGAAAAGGTCAAAGACCAGGTAGCGCGGCTAAAGAGTGCAGTCGCAATGGAATTGGTGCGCAAGGAGCGCGGTCTTGAGGTCGCGCAGCGTACGCACCACCTCGTCTTTACCGGCCCGCCGGGAACCGGCAAGACCACCATCGCGCGCGTAGTCGCGAAAATCTATTGCGGCCTTGGCCTTTTGAAGAAAGAGAACATCAAAGAGGTGCACCGCGCCGATCTCATCGGCCAGCACATCGGGGAAACCGAAGCCAAGACCAACGCGATCATCGACAGCGCATTAGATGGTGTGCTGTTTCTCGACGAGGCCTACGCCCTGGTCGCCACGGGCGCCAAGAATGACTTCGGCCTGGTCGCCATCGACACACTGCTTGCCCGGATGGAAAACGATCGCGATCGACTGGTGGTCATCATCGCCGGCTACCGCGCGGACCTGGACCGGTTCCTAGACACCAACCAAGGTCTGCGGTCACGGTTCACCCGCACCATCGACTTCCCGTCGTATCAACCGGCCGAGCTGATCGAGATCGCGAACTTCATGGCAAAGCGGCGCGACAGCGCGTTCGAACAGGCCGCGCTCGACGATCTGGAAGGGCTGTTCGCCCATCTGGCCAACATCACGAAACCCGATACTGCGGGGGTGGAACGGCGCGGCCTGGATATCGCGGGTAATGGCCGGTTCGTCCGCAATGTCGTCGAAAAGTCTGAAGAGGAACGAGAATTCCGGTTGGACCACAGCGAGCATGCACAAACCGGTGAATTCACCGACGAGGAACTGGTGACCATCACCGCCGCAGACGTCGCCAACACGGTGCCTCAGCTGCTGGAAGGCCTCCGGCTGGAGATGCCGGCATGAGCCGCGAAAACGACGACGAGCGGCGCTCTTTCGCGTCGCGCACCCCGGTCAACGACAACCCAGACAAGGTGGTCTACCGCCGCGGATTTGTCACACGCCATCAGGTGACCGGGTGGCGGTTTGTGATGCGCCGCATCGCCTCTGGCGTCGCCCTGCACGACACCCGGATGCTGGTCGATCCGCTGCGCACTCAGACGCGCGCGGTTCTGATGGGCGTGCTGCTGGTAATCACCGCGCTGGTGGGCTGTTTCGTCTTCTCGCTGATCCGCCCGAATGGGTCGGCCGCCAACAACCCGATACTGGCCGACCGGTCCACCGCAGCGTTGTACGTCCGAGTCGGCGAGCAGCTGCACCCGGTGCTGAACTTGACGTCGGCTCGGCTGATCGTCGGCCGGCCCGTCAACCCCACTACCGTGAAAAGCACTGAACTGGACAAGTTTCCGCGTGGGAATCTGATCGGTATCCCGGGTGCGCCCGAACGGATGGTGCAAAACACCGCCAAGGACGCCAACTGGACGGTGTGTGATGCCGCTTCGGGTCCGGCGTCCGGGGTCACGGTGATCGCCGGAGCTCTCGACAGCACTGGCGCCCGGGCCGCGACGCTGAACGCGGGCCACGCGGTGTTGGTGCGCAATTCCGCCAGCACCTGGTTGCTATGGGATGGCCGGCGTAGCCGGATCGACCTGGCCGACCACGCAGTGACCGGCGCACTGGGCCTGGGTACCGACATCCCCTCGCCGCGGCCGATTGCCGTCGGGCTGTTCAACGCGATCCCCGAGGCGCCACCGCTATCCGCGCCTGCCATTCCGGATGCAGGGAGCCCACCGCGCTTCGGCCTGCCCGTGTCCGCACCGGTCGGCGCTGTCGTCCAAGCCCAGGCTCTGGAGGGCACGCTCTACTACGCGGTGCTATCCGATGGCCTGCAACCGATTTCGCCGGTGCTGGCGGCGATACTGCGCAACTCTAATTCCTACGGTTTGGATCAGCCACCGCGGCTGGGCGCCGATCAGGTCGCAAAGCTGCCGGTGTCGCGCACGCTGGATACCAGCCGTTATCCCGATCAGCGGATCAGCCGGGTCGACGCCGCCCGTGATCCCGTCACCTGCGTGCATTGGAGCAAGCCTGCCGGTGCGACCGCGAATTCGCTGAGTTTGCTTAGCGGTTCGGCACTACCCGTGCCGGAGGCGATGCACACCGAGGATCTGGTTGGCGCCGGAACCGGGGGCACCGCGAGCCGCGTCGCGTTGGCGCCGGGGACCGGGTACTTCACTGCAACGGTCGGACAAAATGCGGCTTCGCCGACCGCCGGGTCGCTGTTCTGGATCTCCGACACCGGCGTGCGATACGGAATCGATAACGAGGGTGGCGTCAATGGACCTGCCAAAACCGCTGAGGTCCTTGGGCTAAACCCGCCAGCGACTCCGATTCCCTGGTCGGTGCTGTCGCTGTTCGCACCCGGCCCCACGCTATCGCGGGCCGACGCGCTGCTCGCCCACGATGGCCTGGCGCCAGACACCCGACCAGGCCGTAGCGCAGCACAGGGGGAAAACCGATGAGCCGACTTATCTTTGAGGCCCGCCGCCGGCTGCCACCACCGGCGTCACGTAAAGGCACCATCAGCATCGAAGCGCCCCCGGAACTGCCCCGAGTGATTCCGCCGTCGATGCTGCGACGGGCCTTGCCGGTCGTGATCGTGCTGCTGATCGTCGGGATGATCGTCGCGATGGTCGCCACCGGGATCAGGCTCATCTCCCCGCAGACGCTGTTCTTCCCGTTCGTGCTGCTGCTGGCCGCCACCGCGCTGTACCGCGGCACCGACAACAAAAACCGCACCGAGGAAGTCGACGCCGAGCGCGCCGACTACTTGCGCTACCTGTCGGTGGTCCGGGACAACATCCGGGCCCAGGCCGCCGACCAACGTGCCGCGGCCGAATGGTCGCATCCCGAGCCGGCGGATTTGGCCGCGATACCCGGCTCGCGGCGCCAATGGGAACGTGACCACCAGGATGCCGATTTTCTGGTGGTGCGGGCCGGCCTGCACTCGGCAGCGCTGGACACCGCATTGCGGGTCAATGACACCGCCGACGAGATCGACCTGGAACCGGTGTCGCACAGCGCATTACGCAGTTTGCTCGATACTCAGCGCACCGTCCGCGATGTTCCGACCGGTATCGACCTGACCAAGGTGTCGCGGATCACCGTGCTCGGGGATGCCGACGACGTGCACGCGGCGCTGCGGGCGTGGATCGCTCAGGCGGTGATCTGGCACGACCCGACGGTGCTCGGCGTGGTCGTGGCTACGCCGAATCTTGAGACACCGGAATGGTCATGGCTCAAGTGGTTGCCCCACGTCGATGTTCCCGGCGAAGTCGACGGCGTCGGTCCGGCACGCTACCTGTCCACGAAGCCTGATGAGCTGGCCGCGCTGCTCGGCCCGACGCTTGCCGACCGTCCCGCGTTCACCGGTGGATCGGCGGATGCGTTGCGGCACTTGCTGATCGTCGTCGATGATCCGGATTACGACCTGGCCGCCTCGCCCCTGGGAGCCGGTCGCGCCGGCGTCACCGTCGTGCACCGATCGGACAAGGCCCCGCATCGTGAGCAATATTCCGATCCGGAACGGCCGATCCTGCGGATCGCGGACGGCGCCATCGACCGTTGGCAGACTGGCGGCTGGCAGCGCTACATCGACCACGCTGACCGGCTGGGCGCCGACGACGCCGGGCACCTGGCGCGGCGACTGTCTCGATGGGACTCGAACCCGACGCACAGCGGACTGCAGTCGACCGCTACCCGCGGCGCCAGCTTCACGACGCTGATGGGAATTTCCGATGCGTCGCGGCTGGATGTGCCGACGATGTGGGCGCCGCGAAACCGCGACGACGAGCTGCGGGTCCCGATCGGCGTCACGGCTACCGGCGAGCCGCTGATCTTCGATCTCAAAGACGAAGCCGAAGGCGGGATGGGACCGCACGGCTTGATGATCGGCATGACCGGTGCGGGCAAGTCGCAAACTCTGATGTCGATCCTGTTGTCGCTGTTGACGACTCATTCCGCCGACCGGCTGATCGTGATCTACGCCGACTTCAAGGGCGAGGCCGGGGCCGATATTTTCCGCAACTTCCCGCAAGTCGTCGCGGTGATCTCGAACATGGCCGAAAAGAAATCGCTGGCCGACAGGTTCGCTGACACGCTGCGCGGTGAGGTCGCGCGTCGGGAAATGATGCTGCGCGAAGCCGGACGTCACGTCCAGGGCAGCGCATTCAATTCGGTGACCGAATACGAAAACGCGATCGCCGCCGGACATGATCTGGCGCCGATCCCGACGCTGTTCGTGGTCGCCGACGAGTTCACGCTGATGCTCGCCGATCACCCCGAATACGCCGAGCTGTTCGATTACGTTGCACGCAAGGGCCGCTCGTTCCGCATCCACATCCTGTTCGCGTCGCAGACGCTGGACGTCGGCA
>DAIODV010000188.1:0-7452 GCA_036746615.1 Mycobacterium sp. | reverse complement strand
AACCCACCGCGGTCAGGTTGCCGCCCAAGTCGCCGCCCAGTGCCAAAGACCACCACAGCACATGGTGGTGGTAGTAGCCCGTCATCGTCGGGATGAGGTGGCTGACAATCGGTGTCATGGTGGCCACGTAGGGGACGTTGTCGATGACGCCGGATGCCAGCGTCGAGAAAACCAGGATCAACATGGTCGCAAGCAACGTGTTTCCGCCAGTGGCGTCGGCCGCCCAATGGCCGAGGATCTGGATGACTCCGGTTTTGAGGAGTGCGCCCACCATGATGAACAGGCCGACCATGAAAAGCAGGGTGTCCCATTCGACGTGGGAGAGATACACCGACTGTTCCAGCCCAGACACCAAAATCAGGATGCCGGCGCCCAGCATTGCCACGAGCGACGGCGCGATATGGATCATTGGGGATACGACGAACCCGATGAGCACCGCAAGCATGACGGCGCCACACTTGATGAGCAGCCTCCGATCCTGAATCACCTCATGCTCTTTCAGCGACATCACTTCGGCGATCCGTTCCTGATCGACCGGGGAAAAGCGCCCGAACAGCAGGGGTGACATCGCGATCAGGACCAGCAGGATGATGAGCACGACCGGCGCCATATTGATCAGAAAAGCGTTGAACGACAGGCCCTCGTGGGCGCCGATGATGATGTTCGGCGGGTCGCCGACCAATGTCGCCGCGCCGCCGATGTTGGAGGCGAACACCTCGGCCAGCAACATCGGTAGCGGGTTGATCTCGAGCCGGTCGCACACCAGCAGCGTCACGGGGGCGATCAGCAACACCGAGACCACATTGGGCAGCACGGCCGAGGCCAGCGCCATGACCAGCATCAGCAAGATCATGATGCGCAGCGGGGAACCCTTGGCGCGCTTGGCGGCCCAAATCGCGGCATACTCGAATAACCCGGTTTCACGCAGAACGCTGACGATCATCATCATGCCGAGCATGAGAAAGATGACGTCCCAGTTCATCCCGCTTTCCAGCGAGTAGAACACGTCGGGAGAATCGATCACCGGCAAACAGACCATGAGTCCGGCGCCGATCAGCGCAACTGTGGTTTTGTTGAACCGCTCGCTGATGATGAATGCGTAGGCGACCACGAACACCGCGATCGCGTAGTACATCATGGGCGCATTTCCTCGGGCGCCCTGCTCATTCTTTCAGTGCTGCGGCCAACAGGCGTGATGCCGTGATCACCCCTTTTAACTTGCGACCTTTGACCACGGTGATCAGTGGGCTTCGCATGCGCGCCATGACCTCGGCTACCTCGATGATGGTGTCGTCGGCATCGACCACGGGCACGCGCTGGGGTTGCTTGGGCAGCAGGTCTCGAATCGTCTTGTGGCTCAGCTTTTCTGCGACCTGGTCGGCCATGGACTCGGTGAAAACGCTGGCCAGCCCAGGGTCCTCTAGCACATAGCCGGGCACGAGGAACCGGACCACTTGAGAGGCCGGTAGCACGGCATAGGGCATTTCGGAGGTTTCGGTGACGACCACGATCCCGTTCAGGCGGTGCTCGATGAGCAGGCGGACCGCATCCAGGGCGGGGGAGTTGATGTTGACAACGGGGAACGCCTCGACGATCTCCTCGGCAAGCACGCGGCCTATCATAAGGGCCTTCGGCGATCTCGCGCGATCGGGTGCCCTGCCGGCGGTCAGTGTTTGAGCGCCGCGGACAGTAGACGTGATGCGGTGATCACGCCATGCAGCTTGTTGTCTTTGACCACGGCGACTAGCGGGCTTCGCATGCGCGCCATGACCTCGGCTACCTCGATGATGGTGTCGTCGGCGTCGGCCACGGGCACATGCTGGGGTTGCTTTGGCAGCATGTCGCGAATCGTCTTGCCGCTCAGCTTTTCTGCGGCGTGGTCAGCCATCGACTCGGTCAACACGGCAGCCAGTCCTGGGTCGTCTTGCACATAGCCCGGCACGATGAAGCGGACGACTTGGGAGGCTGGCAGCACTGCGTAGGGCGTTTCGGAGGTCTCGGTGACGACCACGATTCCGTTCAGCCGGTGCTCGGCGAGTAGACGGACCGCATCAAGCGCATCTGAGTCGATATTGACAACCGGGAACTTCTCGTCGAGATCCTCTGCCCGCACACCGACACAATACTTCTGCTGAGAAGCTCGGGTGATTGGGATCGCGGTCAGGATTTCGCAGGCTTTTGCCGAGCTAGGCCAAGGCGAAGTAGCGCACCCACAGATAGCCGATTGATATGACGAACGAGATTGCGGTGACGACCGCTCCGCGTCGGGTGAAGTCCCAAAATGAGACCGGGCTGCCGGCGCGTTCCGCGATCCCGGTGACGACGATATTGGCGCTCGCCCCGATCGCGGTGAGGTTGCCGCCGAGGACGGTGCCCAGTATCAGGGCCCACCACAGCACCCCGGAGTTCGCGTGGCCGTGAATGGACGAAGCGAACTCACCGACGATCGGCGTCATGGTGGCGGCATACGGAACGTTGTTGACAAACCCGCTGAACAGGAACGACACCCCGAGAATCAACATTGTCGTCAGCCATTCATTGCCGCCGGTCGCATGGCTGGCGGCATGGGCCAAGTTGTTGATGACGCCGGTACGTACCAGGGCGCCCACCATGATGAACAGTCCGGCGAAGAACAGCAGCGTCTCCCACTCGACGCTGGACAGGTAGAACTCACGGTCCAGGCCGGAAATCAGAATCAGGATGCCGGCGCCGGCCATCGCCACCAATGACGGCTCCATGTGGATCACATGGTGCGCAATGAAGCCGGCGAATACGGCGAGCAGAACGATTCCGCATTGGATCAGCAGCTTGCGGTTGCGGATTGCTTCACTTTCGTCGAGCGACATGACGTCGGCAACCCGCTCTGGATCGACGGTGAAGAACCCCGGAAACATTCGGGGCAACACGAGCAGCAGGGCGGCAAGGACGATCAGCACCGCCGGCCCCATGTTCGCAAGGAACGAGATGAAGCTCAGGTGGGCGCCGGTGCCGATGATGATGCTGGTCGGATCACCGACCAGGGTGGCCGCACCACCGATATTGGCGGCGAAAGCCTCGACGATCAGGAATGGCACTGCGCTGACCGCCAGCCGTTCGCACACCAGCAGGGTGACCGGCGCGATCAGCAAGACCGTGGTGACGTTGTCCAGAAAGGCTGATCCGAACGCAGTAACTAGCACCAGCAAGATCATGATTCGCAGCGGAGAGCCCTTGGCGCGCTTGGCTGACACGATTGCGATGTATTCGAAGACGCCGGTCTGGCGGACCACACTGACGATGATCATCATCCCGAGGAGCAGAAAGATGACGTCCCAGTCGATCCCGGTGTCGCGGGAGTAGAAGACCTCATCGGAGTTGATGACCGGCAAAAAGAACACGGCCACCGCGCCGGCCAATGCCACCATCGTCTTGTTGAATCGCTCGGTGGTGATCAAACCGTAGGCGATGACGAACACCGCGGCCGCGTAAATGGCGTGGACGGTATTGCTCATTGGCATGCCTGCCGTTGCGCGCGCGGCTGCCAACGCGTGCGCGGCGAAGCGGCGCTCAAGATTTCAGCGCCGCGGCCAGCAGGTGCGACGCAGTGATCACACCGTGCAACTTCCCGTCCTTGGTGACCGCGATCAGCGGACTTCGTGCCCGCGCCATCTCTGCGGCCACCCGGGTGATGGTGGCGCGAGCATCGACCGACGGGAAGTCACGCAGATCGCCGGACAGCAGGTCACCCACCTTCTTGCCCGCCAGATTCCGGCTCGCTTCGCCAGCCGAGGGCATGCCAAGCACGCCGGCAAGTGTCAGATCGTCCTGCACATAGCGAGGCAGGATAAACCGCAGGATCGCGAAAGTCGGCAGCACAGCGTAGGGATTGCCGGAACTGTCGGTGACCAGGAGTCCGGGCAGACTGTGCTCGGCGATCATCCGTGCGGCGTCGACTGCGTCAGAGTCGATGGACACGATGGGGAACTTCTCTTCCAAGTCCTCTGCCCGCACACGGACACAATACTGAACCTCGGTGTTTCGCGTGACCTGGTGGGCAGGCTAGCTCAACGCGAAGTAGCGCACCCAAAGATAACCGAGCGAAAGTACAAACGAGACCACGGTCACCACCGCGCCCCTTCGGGTGAAATCCCAAAATGACACGGGATGTCCTGCGCGTTGCGCGATCCCGACCGCGACGATGTTCGCGCTGGCCCCGACGGCGGTCAGGTTGCCACCGAGGACGGTGCCCAGTAGCAGGGCCCACCACAGCACGCCGGAACTAGCGTGCCCGGGAATAGTTTCGGCGAGCTGCGCGACGACCGGTGTCATGGTGGCGGCATACGGAACATTGTTGATGAAGCTGCCCAGAGTGAACGACACGGTGAGAATCAATATTGTCGCCGTCCACGCATCGCCGCGGGTGAGATGGCTGGCCGCATGGGCCAAGTTGTTGATGACGCCGGTACGTACCAGGGCGCCGACCATGATGAACAGTCCTGCGAAGAACAGCAGCGATTCCCATTCGACGCTGGATAGATAGAACTCGCGGCTCAGTCCGGAGATCACGATCAGGATGCCGGCGCCGGCCATCGCGACCAGTGATGGCTCCATGTGGATCTCGCGGTGTGTGACGAAGCCGGCGAATACCGCAACCAGCACGATGCCGCATTGAATCAGCAGCGTGCGATTGCGGATCGCTTCCTTCTCGTTCAGCTCCATGAGTTCGGCGACCCGCGCGGGATCGACGGTGAAGAAGCCTGGAAACAGCCGGGGTAGGAGCAGCAGCAGGACTGCGAGCACGATGAGCACCGCCGGTGCCATGTTGGCCGTGAACGTAATGAAGCTCAGATGGGCTCCGGTGCCGATGATGATGCTGGTGGGGTCGCCGACCAGGGTTGCTGCGCCGGCGATGTTGGCGGCGAGAGCCTCGACGATGAGGAACGGCGCTGGGCTGATGTCAAGCCGGTCGCACACCAGCAGCGTGACTGGTGCGATCAACAGCACCGTGGTGACGTTGTCCAAAACTGCCGTGCCAAGCGCCGTGACAAGTATCAGCAGGATCATGATCCGCAGCGGGGATCCCTTGGCGCGCTTGGTCGTCCAGATCGCCACGAATTCGAACAAGCCAGTCTGGCGGACCACGCTGACGATGATCATCATCCCGAGCAGCAAGAAGAGGACGTCCCAGTTGACTCCGGTGTCGCGGGAGTAGAAGACCTCGTCGGAATTGATCACGGGCAAGAAGAACATGGCCGTCGCGCCGGCGAGCGCCACCAATGTCTGGTTGAACCGCTCGGTGGCGATGAACACGTAAGCGACCACGAACACCGTCGTCGCGTAGACGGCATGAAAGACGCTCAAGTCGTGCACTCCATGAATAGGCCCGAATAGCCGGGAAACCCGAATTGCACGAAAACGACGCCGACCAGGCTTCCCGGCACACCGGGGCATAATTTAGCAGGCTTATCTAGGCGCTGCTGTGCGTGTCATCTCACCGGTGAGGTATCTCCGCAGGTCGGCGCGGTGGACTGGCAGGCGTGCGTACACTGGCGGGATGCTTGAACAGATCCGTGGGCCCGCCGATCTGCAGCAGCTTTCCCAGGCGGACTTGCGTGATCTGGCCGAAGAGATTCGCGAGTTTCTCATTCACAAGGTGGCGGCCACCGGCGGGCATCTGGGCCCCAATCTCGGCGTAGTCGAGTTGACGCTCGCGCTGCATCGGGTATTCGATTCGCCGCACGACCCGATCATCTTCGACACCGGCCACCAGGCCTACGTACACAAAATGCTGACCGGCCGCGCGGCGGACTTCGAGACGCTGCGCAAAAAAGGTGGTTTGTCCGGTTATCCGTCTCGTGCCGAAAGTGAACACGACTGGGTCGAGTCAAGCCATGCCAGCGCGGCGTTGTCCTACGCCGACGGGCTGGCCAAGGCATTCGAGCTGACCGGACACCGCAACCGGCACGTCGTCGCAGTAGTGGGCGACGGCGCGCTCACCGGCGGAATGTGTTGGGAGGCATTGAATAACATTGCCGCCGCACGTCGGCCGGTGGTGATCGTCGTCAACGACAACGGCCGAAGCTACGCCCCGACCTTCGGCGGCTTGGCCAACCATCTGTCCGCCCTGCGGCTGCAGCCCAGCTACGAACATCTCTTGGAGCGGGGCCGTGCCGCGGTACGCGGAGTGCCGGTTGTCGGCGAAGTGGCTTACCAGTTCATGCATAGCGTCAAAGCCGGTGTGAAGGACGCGCTTTCACCGCAGTTGCTGTTCACCGATCTCGGGCTGAAGTACGTCGGGCCGGTCAACGGCCACGACGAACATGCCGTGGAGACTGCGCTGCGCAGTGCTCGCGGATTCGGCGGACCGGTGCTGGTGCACGTCGTCACCCACAAGGGCATGGGCTACGGCCCCGCCGAGGCCGACGAGGCCGAGCAGATGCATTCCTGTGGGGTGATCGATCCGGCGACCGGGATTGCCACCAAGGTCCCGGGACCGAGCTGGACCGCGACGTTCTCCGAATCGCTGATCGACCTTGCGGCCAAACGCCGCGACGTTGTCGCTATCACCGCCGCCATGCCGGGGCCCACCGGGCTGACGGCGTTCGGCCAACGCTTCGGAGATCGGTTGTTCGACGTCGGCATCGCCGAGCAGCATGCGATGACGTCGGCCGCCGGATTGGCCATGGGCGGACTGCATCCGGTGGTGGCCATCTACTCGACATTTCTCAACCGCGCGTTCGACCAAATCGTCATGGATGTGGCGATGCATAAGCTGCCGGTCACCATGGTGCTCGACCGAGCCGGGATCACCGGACCTGACGGCGCCAGCCATAACGGCATGTGGGATCTGTCGATGCTCGGCATCGTCCCCGGCATGCGGGTGGCCGCACCCAGGGATGGCGCCCGGCTGCGCGAGGAGCTCGGCGAGGCGCTCGACGTCGACGACGGTCCCACCGCGATCAGATTCCCGAAAGGCGATGTCGGCGAGGATATTCCGGCTCTTGAGCGCCGCAGCGGAGTCGACGTGCTCGCCACCCCGGCCGACGGGCTGAGCGCCGAGGTGTTGTTGGTGGCGGTCGGGGCGTTTGCGTCGACGGCCCTGGCGGTCGCCGAGCGGCTGCGCAACCAGGGCATCGGCGTGACGGTGATCGACCCGCGGTGGGTGCTTCCGGTTGCGGATGTGGTGGCCGAATTGGCGCTAGAGCACAAGCTGGTCGTCACGATGGAAGACAACGGTGTCGCGGGCGGCGTCGGTTCGGCGGTGTCAGCGGCGTTGCGGCGCAAGGAGATCGATGTGCCGTGCCGCGACGTCGGACTGCCGCAACAGTTCTTCGATCACGCCTCGCGCGGCGAGGTGCTCGCTGAAGCCGGTCTGACTGAGCAGGACGTGGCACGCCAGATCACGGGTTGGGTGGCGGCGCTGTCGGGCAATGGTGTCGGGTCCGCAGCAGAGATCAGCGAGCACCTCGACTG
>DAIODV010000187.1:0-7483 GCA_036746615.1 Mycobacterium sp. | reverse complement strand
CAGTGAACAAAGACGACATGATTTTGATCAGCGTCGACGACCACACCGTCGAGCCGCCCGACATGTTCAAGAACCACCTGGCGAAGAAATACGCCGACGATGCGCCGCGGCTGGTGCACAACGCGGACGGCTCCGACACCTGGCAGTTCCGCGACACCGTGATCCCCAACGTGGCGCTCAACGCGGTAGCCGGTCGCCCGAAAGAGGAGTACGGGATCGAGCCGACGGGGCTCGACGAGATCCGGCCGGGCTGCTACAACGTCGACGAGCGGATCAAGGACATGAACGCCGGCGGCATCCTGGCGTCGATCTGCTTCCCGTCCTTCCCCGGCTTCGCCGGACGCCTATTCGCCACTGAAGACCCGGAGTTCTCCGTCGCGCTGGTGCAGGCCTACAACGACTGGCACATCGAGGAGTGGTGCGGGGCCTACCCGGCACGCTTCATCCCGATGGCGATACCGGTGATCTGGGATGCCGAAGAGTGCGCCAAAGAGGTGCGGCGGGTGGCCAAGAAGGGTGTGCACGCACTGACCTTCACCGAGAACCCCGCGGCGATGGGCTACCCGAGCTTCCACAACGAATACTGGAACCCGCTGTGGGAAGCGTTGTGCGACACCAATACCGTGATGAATGTGCACATCGGATCCTCGGGCCGGCTGGCGATCACGGCCCCCGATGCGCCGATGGACGTGATGATCACGCTGCAGCCGATGAACATCGTGCAGGCGGCGGCTGATCTGCTGTGGTCGCGGCCGATCAAGGAATACCCCGATCTCAAGATCGCGCTGTCTGAGGGTGGCACCGGATGGATCCCGTACTTCATGGAGCGGGCAGACCGGACCTACGAGATGCACTCGACGTGGACGCACCAGAACTTCGGCGGCAAACTGCCCAGCGAGGTTTTCCGTGAGCACTTCCTCACCTGCTTCATCAGCGACAAGGTGGGGGTGGCGCTGCGCAACATGATCGGCATCGACAACATCTGCTGGGAAGCCGACTATCCACACAGCGACTCAATGTGGCCCGGTGCGCCCGAGGAGCTGTGGGACGTCTTGTCCCTCAACAATGTGCCCGACGACGAGATCAAGAAGATGACGCATGAGAACGCCATGCGCTGGTACTCGTTCGACCCGTTCACCCACATCACGCGGGAGCAAGCGACAATCGGCGCGCTGCGCAAGGCCGCTGAGGGCCACGACGTTTCGATCCGCGCGTCGAGCCACCACAAAGACACCAGGGCGGGTTCGTCGTTCGCCGATTTCGCCGCCAACGCGAAAGAGCTGACCGGCAACAAGGACTGACGCGCAACCCGTTCCCGGCGAGCAGACGCAGAATCGCATACTTCGGGCAGCAATCGTGCGATTCTGCGTCTGCTCGCGCTAGATCTAAGGAGATTCAACAGTGCCCGGCGGTGGGATGAACTTTGAGCTGACCGACGACCAAGAGCTGATCCGCAAGTCGGTCGCGGAGCTGGCGTCGAAGTTCGACGACCACTACTGGATGGAAAAAGACCAGGCGCACGAGTTTCCGACCGAGTTCTATCAGGCTATTGCCGGTGGCGGCTGGCTGGGTATGACGATCCCCGAGCAGTACGGCGGCCACGGCCTGGGAATCACCGAAGCCACGCTGCTCGCGGAAGAAGTCGCCAAATCAGGCGGCGGAATGAACGCCGCCAGCTCCATTCACCTCTCGATCTTCGGCATGCACCCGGTGGTGGTGCACGGTTCCGACGAACTCAAAGCGCGCACCTTGCCGCGGGTTGCGACGGGTGAGCTGCACGTGTGCTTCGGCGTCACCGAACCTGGTGCAGGACTTGACACCTCACGCATCACGACATTCGCCAAACGCGACGGCGATCACTACGTCGTCAACGGCCGAAAAGTCTGGATTTCGAAGGCGCTCGAGTCGCAGAAAATCCTCCTGCTCACCAGAACGCAACCCTACGACGAGGTCACCAAAAAGACTGATGGACTGACGCTATTCCTCACTGATCTGGACCGTGACCGGGTGGAAGTCCGGCCGATCCGCAAGATGGGCCGCAACGCGGTCAGCTCCAATGAGTTGTTCATCGACGACTTGCACATTCCGGTCGAAGATCGAGTTGGCGAGGAGGGCAGGGGCTTTCAGTACATCCTGGACGGTCTCAACCCGGAGCGGATGCTGATCGCCGCCGAGGCGCTGGGCATCGGACGGGTCGCCTTGGAGAAGGCGGTGAAATACGGCAACGAACGTGTCGTCTTCGACCGGCCGATCGGAATGAACCAGGGTATTCAGTTTCCGCTGGCCGATTCGCTTGCCCGGCTGGACGCCGCCGAGTTGATGCTGCGCAAAGCCACGTGGCTCTACGACAACGGAAAACCATGCGGCCGCGAGGCCAATACCGCGAAATACCTTTGCGCAGACGCCGGTTTCACTGCCGCCGACCGCGCGCTGCAAACCCACGGCGGCATGGGCTATTCCGAGGAGTACCACGTCTCGCGATACTTCCGCGAGGCCAGGCTGATGAAAATCGCGCCGGTAAGTCAGGAGATGATCCTGAACTTCCTTGCGTCGCACGTGCTCAAACTGCCGAGGAGCTATTGATGAGCCGGTATTTCGATTTGTCCAACCGCGCTGCGCTGGTCACTGGCGCAGCGGGCGGCATCGGCTCCGCGGTCGCCGAGGCGCTGGCCGACGGGGGTGCGGCGGTGCTCGTCACCGACCTCGACAAGGACGCAGCAGCCGCTGTGGCAGAACGGATCTCCTCGTCGGGAGGACGAGCCGAATCGGCTGCGCTGGATGTGTCGGACCGTGAGTCTGCCGACGCCGCGGCTGCGCAAGCGGCGGCACTTGGCGATGGCAAACTCCACATCCTGGTCAACAACGCGGGTGTGACGCGGCCGGCGATGTTCGAGAAGACCTCCCAGGAGTCGTTCCGATTGTTGTTCGACATCCACGTGATGGGAGCATTCAACTGCACGCAGGCTGTGATCCCGTACATTCCCACCGACGGCACCGGGCGTGTCATCAACGTGACGTCGGCGGCGGGGCTGACTGGCACCCTTGGTCAGGTCAACTACTCCGCGGCCAAGGCGGGCATCATCGGCTTCACGAAATCGCTTGCGCGCGAGCTCGCCACAAAGAACATTCTCGTCAACGCGCTTGCACCACTCGCCGCAACGCGCATGACCGAGACCATTCGTACCAACGAGAAGTTCGCGGCCAACATGATGAACCGAATTCCGTTGAAGCGCTGGGCCGAACCTGAAGAGGTCGCAGGCGCATTTGTCTTCCTTGCTTCCGACGCCGCCTCCTACATCACCGGCCAGGTGTTGCCGGTGGACGGCGGAATGGTCATGTGATGGCGAAAGCCGGGGGGCCGCTGGCGGGAATCACCGTGGTGGCCTTGGAGCAGGCGGTCTCCGCGCCGATGTGCACGCGAGTGCTCGCCGACTTCGGTGCACGCGTCATCAAGGTGGAGAACCCTAACGGGGGAGACTTCGCCCGGCACTACGACGATGTCGTCAATGGGCTTGCCGCGCATTTTGTTTGGGCTAACCGCGGTAAGGAGTCGGTGACGCTCAACCTGAAGACCGATGCCGGTCTGGATATTCTGCGTCGGCTGCTTGACCGCGCCGATGTACTGGTTTCCAACCTCGCCCCCGGATCCACCGCCCGGCTGGGTATCGCGCCCGCAGACCTGGCGGAACGCCACCCGGACGTCATCGCGGTCGAAATCGACGGGTACGGCCCAGGCGGGCCGCTGTCGCACAAGCGGGCCTACGACCTTCTCGCTCAAGCGGAATCAGGTGCATGCGCGGTGACCGGCAATCCCGGCGCACCGGCCAAGCCAGGCCCGCCGATGGCGGACATCAGCACCGGGCTGTACTCGGCGCTGTCGATTCTCGCGCTGCTGTACTCGCGCGACGCCGGGTCGACTCCCAGCCACCACGGCAACGCCGTCGCAGTGAGTTTGTTCGACACGATGACTGATCTGATGGGCTACCCGCTCACTTTCACCCAGCACTCGGGCATCGATCAGCAACCGTTGGGGCTCAGTTCGCCTGCAGTGGCCCCCTATGGCGCATACCGTACTGGCGACGGTCAGACCGTGGTGCTGGGTACCACGAATGACGCTGAATGGCAGCGGCTTTCGCGTCAGATCCTCGAGCGTGACGACCTCGCCGACGATCCGAGGTTCGCGAGCAACGCCGGCCGCTGCGCGCACCGCGCCATCCTGGACGACGCCATCGGTGCGTGGTGCTCGGCGCACGACTTGGAACATGTGCAGAAGACGGCGGATGCCGCGGGAATCGGCAACGCGCGATACAACCTGCCAAGCGAGGTCTTGGCCCACCCGCAGTTGACGGCCCGGGATCGCTGGCGGCAAGTCGACACCCCGGCAGGCCCTATTCAGGCCTTGCTGCCGCCGCCCGTCATCTCCGGCTACCAGCTCGCCATGGGCGCAGTGCCCGGGCTCGGGCAGCACACCGACTCGGTGCTGGCCGAGCTCGGCCTTACATCTCCCGAAATTGACGCGCTGCGTGTGCAAGGCGCGATCGGGCCGGTCTACCGCGATGCCTGACGATTCCGCGCTGCTGTGCAGTGACCGCAACGGTGTTCGGACGCTGACGCTGAATCGACCGCAGCGCAAGAACGCAATCGACCGCGACTTGTGGATCGCCTTGGCCGACGCGCTGAAAGCTGTTGGCAACGACCGCGAGGTGCGCGCGGTGGTGATCACCGGCGCCGGCGGCGCGTTCTGCTCAGGTGCCGACATCTCGGCGGCCGACGACAGCCACCCGGTGCACAAGTTGCAACGGCTGACCGACGTGGCGCTCGCTCTGCACGAGTTACCGGTACCGACCATCGCCAAAGTGAACGGTGTGGCCGTCGGTGCCGGATGGAACCTGGCGCTGGGCTGCGACTTGGTAGTCGCCACTCCGGAATCGACGTTCTCGCAGATCTTTTCCAAGCGCGGACTATCGCTGGATCTGGGCGGCTCCTGGCTGCTACCGAAAATCGTTGGCCTACAACAGGCCAAGCGCTTGGTATTGCTAGCCGAGACCATCGACGCCGCTGAAGCAAAGGCGCTGAACCTGGTGACGTGGGTGGTGTCGGACTCGGAGATCGACGATTTCGTCACTGGCATTGCCGACCGGCTGGCCGTCGGCCCGACAAACGCCCTGGCACAAAGCAAGGCGCTGCTGAACGAGGGTGCCGACCGGACCCTGCGTGATGCGCTGGCCAACGAAGCCCGCGCGCAGGGCGTCAATTTCGCCACCGCCGATTCGCGTGAGGCCTATGCCGCTTTCGCCGAGCGACGACAGCCGTCGTTTACTGGTCGGTGGGCGGTATCGAGATCGGAGCAGACAAATGCGTGAAACAGTCATCGTCGAAGCGGTGCGGACACCGGTCGGAAAGCGCAACGGTGGGCTGTCGGGCATGCACGCTGCTGACCTGTCGGCACTCGTGCTCAACGAGCTGCTTGAGCATGCCGGCATCGGCCCGGAACTCATCGACGACGTCGTATGGGGCTGCGTATCGCAGGTCGGCGATCAATCCAGCAACATCGGGCGGTACGCGGTGCTTGCCGCCGGGTGGCCGGAGAGCATCCCGGGCACGACCGTCAACCGGGCGTGCGGGTCCAGCCAGCAGGCCCTCGACTTCGCAGTGCAGGCGGTGATGTCCGGCCAGCAGGATGTCGTCGTGGCCGGTGGTGTCGAGGTGATGAGCCGGGTGCCACTGGGTTCGGCAAGGTCCACCGGAATGCCCTACGGGCCCAAAGTCCTTGCCCGCTATGGTGATTTCTCCTTCAACCAGGGGCTGTCTGCCGAGATGATCGCGAAAAAGTGGGGATTCTCGAGGACCCAGCTCGACGAGTACTCCGCGCTGTCGCACGAACGCGCCGCGGCGGCCCAGGACAGCCGGGCCTTCGACGAGCAGATCGTCCCGGTCTTCGTCGACGACACTGCCGTCACCGCCGACGAGGGCATCCGGCGCGGGACCACCGTCGAGAAGCTGGCCGGGCTGAAGCCGGCTTTCGTGGACGACGGGGTGATTCACGCCGGCAACTCCTCGCAGATCTCCGATGGCGCGGCGGCGCTGCTGGTGATGACGTCACAGGCGGCGGTCGAGCTCGGGTTGACCCCGCTGGTCCGCTATCGCGCGGGCGCGGTCACCGGGGCGGACCCGGTGCTGATGCTCACCGGTCCCATCCCCGCCACCGAAAAGGTGCTCACCAAAGCCGGTGTCTCCCTCGACGAGGTCGGCGTGTTCGAGGTCAACGAAGCGTTCGCTCCGGTGCCGCTCGCGTGGCTCGCCGAAACTGGCGCCGACCCGGATCTGCTCAACCCGCTGGGCGGAGCGATCGCCCTTGGACATCCGCTCGGCGCGTCAGGCGCAGTCTTGATGACCCGGATGGCACATCACATGCGCGACAACGGGATTCGGTACGGACTGCAGACCATGTGCGAAGGCGGCGGTACCGCCAATGCCACCCTGGTGGAACTGGTGGCGTGAGGCATGCGTCGAGACCTGTTCACCCAAGATCACGAGGCGTTCCGGGAACTGGCGCGCGACTTCATCGAGAAGCAAGTTGTTCCTGCCTACCCAGACTGGGAGAAGCGCGGGCGGATGCCACGCGATGTTTTCAAGCAGATGGGTGCACTTGGGTTCCTCGGGATGGCGATTCCTGAGGAGTACGGCGGGGCAGGCATGCCCGACTACCGCTACAACGTCGTCCTGCAAGAGGAGGCTGCGCGCGCACTGGTCACACTGTCGACGGTCCGCACCCAACTCGAAGTGATCCTGCCGTACTTCCTGCACTACGCGAACGAAGAACAGCGCAAACGCTGGTTCCCGGGCCTGGCCGATGGGACGGTGCTCACCGCTGTCGCGATGACCGAACCGGGAACCGGATCCGACCTCGCGGGTATGCGCACCACGGCCGTGCGCGGTGTTGATTCAAAAGGCCCCCACTGGATCGTCAACGGCGCCAAGACATTCATTACCGGTGGTATGCAGGCCGACCTCGTGATCGTTGTCGCCCGCACGTCGACCGACCCCGACAATCGGCGCAAGGGCTTGACGCTGTTGGTTGTCGAGAACGGCATGGACGGCTTCACCCGCGGTCGCGAACTGGAGAAGATGGGTTGCAAGGTCCAAGACACGGCCGAGCTGTCCTTCGTCGACGTTCGCGTCCCCGTCGAGAACGTGCTGGGCGACGAGGGTGAGGCGTTTGGCTATCTGGGCCACAACTTGCCACAGGAACGCTTGACCGTAGCGGTCGGATCGGTGGCGCAGGCGCGTTCGGCGATCGCCGCGGCGATCGACTACACCAAGGACCGCAAGGCTTTCGGGACTCCGGTGGCCTCGTTTCAGAACACCAAGTTCGAGCTGGCCGCCTGCTCGACGGAGGTGGAGGCCGGCCAGGCGATGCTGGACCGTGCGGTCGCGCTGCACGTTGAGGGGGAGTTGTCGGCCGCCGATGCGGCTCGAGTGA
>DAIODV010000186.1:6255-7515 GCA_036746615.1 Mycobacterium sp. | reverse complement strand
GAGCCGTCCGGTGACGATCACTCTGGACCCGCGGGTCAGGCTCTCGGCCACGTTCTCGGCGGCCTCACGCCAGATGTTGCACCGCAAGAACAGCGCCTCGCCGTCCTTCCACTCGCCGCTCTGGCGGTCGTAGATCCGCGGAGTCGATGCCACGGTGAAGTTCGCGACGGCGGCACCCGACGGGGTGAACCGCAGTTCGGGGTCAGCGGTCAAGTTTCCGACGACGGTGATGATGGTGTCACCAGCCATTAGTTCCTCCTAGATCCACCTGGGCTCCGGCGGGCATTTGGCTGAGCCTACGCAACGGCTATGACGAAGCGCGGTCATTCGCCAACAGGCTCATTAGTGCTTGTCGGTGCGCATCACCTTGGTGCGCAACACCGACTCGTTCAGGCTGAGCTGACGGTCGAGTTCGGACACCGTCGCGGGCGCGGCCTTGACGTCGATCACCGCGTAGATGCCCTCGGCGTGCTTGGCGATCTCGTAGGCCAGTCGGCGCTTGCCCCAGATGTCGACCTTGTCTACGGTGCCGCCGTCTTTACGGATGACGTTGAGAAAGGTCTCCAACGACGGGGCAACGGTGCGCTCGTCGAGAGTGGGGTCAAGGATGACCATGATTTCGTATGGACGCATGGGAACCTCATCACCTCCTATGGTCGTCTGCGGCCACGGTCTTGTCCGTGGCAGGAGGGTCGCCTGCGTCGGCAACCGGATCAGGCTACCGGATGGGGGCTGAGCTTGCGAAATCCGGTTCGGTCTCGGCGCTCGCCTTCGCCGGGTGCCGTAGCCGCGCCGGACGCAGCTCCTTCGGCAGCCAGCTGGGTGGCGCGTCGGGCGCACGGTCGAACACCCCACCCGCCGGATCGTCGACCCGTCCGCCCCAGCGCACCAGATCTTCCTCGGGCCGATATATCTGGCGGATCACCAGCGCGCACAGCGCCAGCACCGCGATGTCACGCAGCAGAACCGTGGTGGAGAACCACTGCTCGGGCAGGCCGCGGTTGGGCACGTTGTAGAGGTAGTACATCCGCGGCACCCACACCAGCGCGTCGATTGTCATCCACGCCAACAGGATTCGGCGATGCGGCAACGCCAGCACCGCTAACGGCACCAGCCACAGCGAGAACTGTGGACTCCACACCTTGTTGGTCAACAGAAATACCGCGACCACCAAAAACGCAAGCTGCGCCACACGTGGCCGGTCCGGAGCCGTCAGCGCGATGTAAGCGATTGCCGCACAACACAATAGGAACAGCGCTA
>DAIODV010000186.1:0-6245 GCA_036746615.1 Mycobacterium sp. | reverse complement strand
CCACTTCGTTGAGCCGCTGGGGAGGCTGCCAAAACCCGAGATTCGGGTCGAAGCCCTGCCAGCCAGTAAACGATTTGATGACGTTGAACAGCGAATCCATGTCCTCACCGCGGCGGGCGTTCAGCCGGAAGAACTCCGACCAGCCTCGCGGATAGAGCACCATCACCGGCAGGTTGACGACGAGCCACGTCGCCACAGTGACCGTCGCGGTGCGTGCCACCTCGCGCAGCCGCCCGGTACGGATGCCCAGCACCAACAGCGGGCCCAGCAACAACGCCGGATATAGCTTGGCCGCGACACCCAGTCCCAGCAGCACGCCGGCCAGCATCGGTCGCCGCCGCGCCCATGCCAGGAGCCCGCCAATGGCCAAAGCCGTCGCCAGCGCGTCGAAATTCGTGAACATCTGAAAGATCACCAGCGGAGAAGCGCCGACCAGTGCCGCATCCCACACCCGGCGGCCCGCCAGTCCCGCGGTGGCCCACAACGTCGCCAGCCACGCCAACGCCAACCCGAGTGCGGAGATATCGAAGAAGACCACCACCTCGGCGACGACCGGCAGCTTGGCCACCTTGCTCAACGCGGTGTAGGTCTTAGCCAACGCCATCGACACGTACTGATACACCCCGGTGAGCACCGGGTACTCCATGTAGCGCACCGCCGGCTTGCCGTCATAGCGGATCTGTTGCTTGCCCTCGGCGTCCTTCTCGACCCAGCTCGACTTGTACGGAAACTTGCCCTGGTTCAACAACTCTGCGCCGTAGAGCGGCACGGTGTCGGAGTAGCACAGCTCGTAATAGGCGCGCTGGTTTTGCCAATTCGCCACGCGCTGGTCGCCCGGCCCGCTCCCGGTGCTCTGCAAGCACGCCGCTTTCGTCGACCACCCCAGCGCCAAAAACACCAGCGCGATCAAGAACATCACCCGCAGCGGGGTCAGGAAAGCCGTGCGCCCGATGACCGCATGCCGGCCCACTGGCCCGCCGACGGAGCCTGCCAGAGCCGCGCCCAAAAAGTCTGTGCGACTTGGGCAATCGCGGTCATCGGCGGAGCGCAAGTCCGCGGCCAACGGGCGCGGCGAAATGGCAGGACCAGAAGTCGGCGCACCGATCACGGCGGCGGTGTAACAGGCTCAGGTGCGCCCGGCGGCCCCGGCGCCGGCACCGGCGGAGGTGCCGGGCCGACCGGCACCGTCGTGGGCGGCCCGATCGGGATCGTAATGCCCGGTGCCACTTCAATTGTCGGCTGGATGACGGTCATCTGCGGTTGCGGAGGTGGTGGCGGCGGCGCTGCCGGCGCCCCCGCGAATCCGCCGATCGCCCCTGGCTTGGGGAAGGACTCGGTCGTCGTGCCCTTGAGCGCACCGTCCATCGTCGACTTCCAAATGTCCGACGGCAGCCCCGAACCGTAGACCATGCCGCCGCCCTTGCTGACCAATGGCTTGTCGCCGGTCGTAGTGCCGACCCAAACCGCCGTCGACAGCGACGGGGTGTAGCCGACCATCCAGGCGTCCTTGTCGGCGTCGGTGTCACCCAACTGCGTGGTGCCGGTCTTGGCTGCCGACGGCCGCCCGCCGGCCAACGCGTGACCACGCGAGTAAGAGGCGATCGGCTGCATCGCCGACGTGACATTGTCGGCGACGTCCTTGGGGATGCGTTGTTCGCCGGAGTTGTTGGAGTTGGTCGCGTCGAACAGCACCCGGCCCTCGGAGTTGACCACCTTCTGGACGAAATGCGGCCGGTGATAGACACCCGATGCGGCCAATGTGGCGTACGCCGAGGCCATGTCGATCACCCGAGTTTGATACTGGCCCAACACGATTCCGTTGTTGGGTGGGCCGCCCTTGCCGTCCTCGGACAACGTGTGCGCGACGCCGGGGAAGCTGTCGGCGATGCCTGCCTGGTGTGCGGCCTTCGCGACATCGTCCGGGCCGTTCTTCAATTTGAGCATCAGCCGGTAGTAGGAGGTGTTCAGCGAGCGCTTCAGCGCCTCGGCGATATTGCAGACTCCGCAGCTTTCGCCCTCAACGTTGGTGATCTTGATGCCGTTGACGGTCAGCGGTGAGCTGTCCACCTGAGTGCCCAGACCGATGCCCTGCTCCAGCGCGGCGATCAACGCGAACACCTTGAACGACGACCCGGTCTGCAGGCCGGCTTGAGCGAAGTCGAACCCGTGGGCATCACTGCCGCCGTAGTACGCCTTCACGTCGCCGTTGTGCGGGTCGATGGAGACGACCGCGGTGCGCATGTCGGCTGCCTGCCCGTCCATGTACTTCGACACCGCGTCCTCTGCGGCCTTCTGCGCTTGCGGATCGATGGTGGTTGTGACTTGCAGCCCCTGGGTGTTCAGCGTCTGCTCGTCGATGTTGAACAGCTCGAGCAGCTCTCTGGTGACCTGCCGTTCGATCAGCCCGTTGGGTCCGGTGGTCTGGTACTGCGCGCGGGCCTTCTCCGGCGGAACAGTCGGCGGAAACATCTGGGCTGCACGGTCTCTCGGTGACAGCGCGCCGATCTCCACCATCCCGTCGAGCACCCAGTTCCACCGTTCCGTGGCGCCCGGGAGATCCACTGCGGGGTCAAGGGTCGACGGACGCTGGATCAGCGCGGCCAGCAGGGCGCCGTCGGCCACGGTGAGCTGATTGACGGGCTTGTCGAAGTACGCCTTGGACGCCGCCGATATGCCGTAGGCGCCTCGGCCGAAGTAAATGATGTTGAGGTAGGCCTGCATCACATCGTCTTTGGACCACTCCCCCGACATCTTGGTGGCGATGACGAGTTCCTTGGCTTTGCGGACCAGACCGCCGACCCCGGCACGCTGTGATCCCACCAGTGCGTTCTTGACGTACTGCTGCGTGATCGTCGATCCGCCCTGGGTGTCGCCGCCGAAGATGTTGTTCTTCACCGCCCGCGCGAAGCCGCTGAACGAGAAGCCGGGGTTGGTGTAGAAGTTGCGGTCCTCGGCCGCGATCACTGCCTGACGCACGTGCACCGGCACCTGGTCGATGCCGACATCCTCGCGATTACCTTCCGGCGGAACGATTTTGGCTAGCTCCGAGCCGTCACTGGCCAGGATTGTCGAGACCTGGTTGGTGCGGATGTCACCGGGTTTGGGGATGTCGACGATGAAATAGGCCATCGCGAAGGTGACGATCGGCAACAGCAGCAAGACCGCGGCGGCGACGTAGAGCCCGCGACGCACCCACAGCCAGTTGATGCGGCTCCAATCGATGCGCTGAATCCAGCCCCAGTCCGGCAGCGACGGCTTCCGCAGCGGTGGAAGGGGTGGGCGGCCGCCACCAGTCCCGCCGGCAGGTTCACGGTGCCTCCGTGGCGACTTGCCCTCCAAAGCAGCCGCAGCCAACTCCACCGGGTCACGCCGCTCCGATGCTCTGGTCGACGGGCGATCGCCCAGTGCGGCCTTGACGGCCTCGATCGGATCGCGCTCGTCGCGGACCGGAGGCAGGATCGTGGTCATCCGGTCATCGGGAGGTACCGACGGGCGCCTGCGCGGCGGCTGGTGTTTGGGCCCACCCTCGGCCCGCGACCCGTTCGGGGTACCGGTGGCCGAGTGGTCTTGCTGCCCTTCGTTATTCACTGGCCGTGCGCGCGCCGTTGCGCGCTGTCCGGGTGCCCCTGGGAGGGCGGGCCGGGCGCACCGCGCCGAGCACATACGACTTGACCAAGTGATTCCAGCTGCAGGTCCGGCATACCTCCACCACGTGCACGGAGAACTCGTCGAAACGGGATGCCAGCATGACCAACTCTTCGGCCGTGCGGGCCGAACCGGATACCGCGCCCAGGTGGTCGCCGAAAACCCACGACACCAGGGTGAGCTGCTCTTTGCGGCAGATCGGGCACATCACCGCGCTGAGCTTCCCGTGGAATTTCGCTGCGCGCAGCAAGTACGGGTTGGCGTCACACACTTCGGAGACACCGGTGCGCCCCGAGTACACCTCGGCCAGCAGGGAGCGCCTCCGAAGCGCGTAGTCGACTACCTGTCGCTGCAATCGCACGATGACCAGAGTACGTCCGAAGCGCCGATGCCGAGAGCTAGCCCGGTCACCGCGTCTCTGCCTCAAGAAGCGCTGACGTCTCCGACGTGCGACAGGAACGCCGACCGCACCGGTTCTTTCGGTTGGGCAGTGTCACCTTCGTCACCCAGCAGACCTCGCCGGGCGAGGATCGGGCGCACTCCCTCGCCGAAGATGTAGGCCTCTTCGAGGTGCGGATAGCCGGACAGGATGAAGTGGTCCAGGCCCAGCTCGGCGTACTCGGTGATCCGGTCGGCGACTTCCTGATGCGAACCGACCAGCGCAGTGCCGGCGCCGCCGCGAACCAGGCCGACACCCGACCACAGGTTGGGGTAGATCTCCAGCCGTCGGGCCTCCACCCCGGCACCGAAGTCGGCGCCCCCGCCGTGCAATTCGCGCATCCGCCGCTGCCCCTCGGACTCCGACCGGGCCAGCGACTGCTGGGCCGCGGCCACCGTCTGCGGATCCAGTGCGCCCAGCAGCCGCTGCGCCTCCGACCAGGCCTGCTCGCTGGTGTCGCGCGAGATGACGTGTACTCGGAGGCCGTAGGTCAGCTTCCGGCCGTGCGCGGTGGCCAGGCCGCGGATCCAGTCCAGCTTCTCGCGAACCTGCGCGGGCGGCTCTCCCCAGGTCAGGTACGTGTCGGCGAATCTGGCAGCGACCTGACCGGCTGCCGGTGACGACCCGCCGAAGAAGACGCCCGGCAGCGGATCGGGACGCCGCGCCAACGACGCCTGCTCCACCCGCAGATGTTCGCCGGCGACGGTGACCGGATCGTCGGAGGTCCACAACCGACGGACGATGTCGAGGAACTCGCTACACCGCGCATAGCGCGCCTCCTTCGGCAGGAAGTCGCCGAATGCCCGCTGCTCGATGCTCTCGCCGCCGGTCACCACGTTGAGCAGGAGCCGGCCCTGCGACTGCCACTGGAAAGTCGCCGCCATCTGCGCGGCCAGCGTCGGGCTGATCAACCCCGGGCGCAACGCCACCAAATACTTCAGAGACTCGGTGTTGGCGATGAGCATGGCGGTGGTCAGCCATGCGTCCTCACACCATTGACCGGTGGGCGTGAGCACGCCTTCGAAGCCGTTGATCTCGGCGGCGTGGGCGAGCTGGGTCAGGTAGCGCAGATCGGCTGGCCGGTCGCCCTGCATGGTGCTTCCGTGGCCACCGGCGATCAGGTCGCGCGAATCCCCGTACGTGGGCAGAAACCAATGAAGATGTATCGACACGCTATTTGTTTATGCCTGCTGTCGGCCGTCGCGAACAGGCTTGCAACCACGGTGATTACAACCGGGCGTCGCCGCCGACGGCAGCATCGAGCGGGTCAACCCGCCGTCCTGACGTAAACAAAGCGAGAACACCAGCTGGACGGCCGGAGTGGTGGCGAATATATCGGGGCGATACTATGACGCGAGACAGTTCTTCGACATAAATCCGTCGTACCCGGACTGAGCAAACCAGAGCAAAGGAGGTGGCTCGATGCTGGAGCTCGCCATCCTGGGGCTCTTGCTCGAGTCGCCGATGCATGGCTATGAGCTGCGCAAACGGTTGACTGGTTTACTCGGGGCGTTCCGGGCGTTCTCCTACGGTTCGCTTTACCCCGCGCTGCGCCGCATGCAGGCGGATGGGCTGATCGCGGAGAACGCCGCCCCCGCGGGCACGCCGGTGCGGCGCGCTCGTCGCGTCTACGAATTGACCGATGACGGCCGCCAGCGCTTCACCGAACTGGTGGCCGACACCGGTCCGCATAACTACACCGACGACGGCTTCGGCGTGCACCTGGCTTTCTTCAACCGCACTCCGGCCGAGGCCCGGATGCGAATTCTGGAAGGGCGCCGTCGCCAGGTGGAAGAACGTCGGGAAGGCCTGCGTGAAGCAGTGGCGCGGGCGAGTAACTCGCTGGACCGCTATACCCGTCAGTTGCACCAACTCGGGCTGGAGTCGAGCGAACGCGAGGTCAATTGGCTCAACGAGCTGATCGCGGCCGAGCGTCTAGCGCAACGGGGCGCTGAGCAGGCCTAGCGCCGAGATATCCACACCATCCACGACACATAAGAGTTAAGGAGAACGCCGCATGAGTGAGCACCAGGCACCACAGGCGCCGGGGGCGCAGCCGGAGATCCGGGTCGCCATCGTCGGTGTCGGCAACTGCGCGTCCTCGCTGGTTCAGGGCGTGCAGTACTACTACGACGCCGACGAGAACAGCACCGTGCCCGGC
>DAIODV010000185.1:6535-7527 GCA_036746615.1 Mycobacterium sp. | reverse complement strand
CGGTCGACCAGATTGCGCCATCGCGCGGGATCGGGCTGGAACCGGGCCGCCGGCTCACCGAGCCGTTGCTGTGCCCGGTGGTGCAGCTGGCGAGCGTTGGCTTCCGTGGTTTCCAGGATCTCGCCGATGTCGCGGTGGCTGTACCCGAACGCCTCCCTGAGCACGAAGACCGCGCGCTCGTTGGGGCCGAGCCGCTCCATCAGAGCGAGCAACGCGATCGACACCGACTCGCGTAGCTCGGTGGTTTCCAGCGGCCCGAGGGTTCCGTCGCTGGTGATGAGGGGTTCCGGTAGCCACGGGCCCACATAGACTTCCCGCCGGGCACGAGCCGACGTCAGTCGGTTGAGGCACAAGTTCGTGACGACCTTGGTCAGCCAGGCCGGCAGGGCTGCGATCGTCGCCCTGTCGGCCGCGTGCAACCGTAGGTAGGCGTCTTGGACGGCGTCTTCGGCCTCGGCTGCCGACCCCAACAACCGGTAGGCGAGTCCGAACAGGCGCGGGCGCTGCGATTCGAACTCGTCGGCGACCGCGGTCATCTGGCGAGGTTGGCCCGCAACCCGTCGATGAAGGCGCGGGTCTCTTCCCAACTCGGCAGCAGACCCGCCGCGCGTACCTCCTCGAGGGTGGGCGCTGCAGCGTCCCGGTCAGACAACACCGGTTCGTGTCCGCTCGGCCACTCGATGGCCACCATCGGGTCGGTGGGGGCAATGGTGTGTTCGCGTTGCGGGTTGTATTCCGTGGAGCACAAATACAGCACCGTCGAGTTATCTTGTAGCGCAAAGAAACCGTGCGCGAGTCCCTCGGAGAGATATACCGATCTGTGGTCGCGGTCGTCGAGCAGTACCGAGTCCCACTGTCCGAAAGTGGGTGAGCCGACCCGAATATCGACGACGACGTCGAACACCGATCCGGAAAGGCAGGTCACGTACTTGGCCTGGCTCGGCGGCAGCTGCGCGAAATGCAGACCGCGCAGCACGCCGGCCGCCCAGACC
>DAIODV010000185.1:0-6521 GCA_036746615.1 Mycobacterium sp. | reverse complement strand
TGGCCTGCCGCACATCGAGCCGGTGACCTGCGAACCCCGCGAATCCTCGGTCGGTGAGCCACTCGAAGAACATTCCACGCGAATCGGAATGCAGTTGCGGCGTAATCTCCCACGCGCCGGCGATGCCGAGTTCACGGGCCTTCATGTCAGTGACCCCACTGCTCGTAGCGGGCTTCGATGGTGGCTTTGAGTGGACCCCACCATGATTCGTTTTCCCGGTACCAGTCGATGGTGGTGCGCAGGCCCTCGGTGAAGTCGGTATGCTTTGGCGCCCAGCCTAATTCGTCGCACAGCGAGGTCGGGTCGATGGCGTAGCGCAGGTCGTGGCCGACGCGGTCGGTGACGTAGTCGAAATCGTCGGGATCACGATCCATCAGCTTCAGCAGCGTCTGCAACACCGACAGGTTGTCGCGTTCGCCGTCAGAGCCGATCAAATAGGTCCGGCCGATCTGGCCGCCGGTCAGGATTCGCCGGACCGCGTCGTTGTGGTCGTTGACGTGGATCCAGTCCCTGATGTTGGCTCCGTTCCCGTACAACTTCGGCCGCCGCCCGGTCAGCACGTTGGTGATCTGTCGGGGAATGAATTTCTCGACGTGCTGATACGGCCCGTAGTTGTTGGAGCAGTTCGAGATCGTTGCGCGCACATCGTAGGAGCGCACCCAGGCTCGCACCAGCATGTCCGAGCCGGCCTTGGTCGACGAGTACGGACTCGACGGGTTATAGGGCGTGTTCTCGGTAAATCGCTGCGGATCATCGAGCGCAAGATCGCCGTAGACCTCGTCGGTGGACACGTGATGCAGCCGCACCCCGTGGCGGCGCACGGCCTCCAGAATCGTGAAGGTCCCGATCACGTTGGTCCGCAGGAACGGTTCCGGGTCGGCCAACGCGTTGTCGACATGAGTCTCAGCCGCGAAGTGCACCACCGCGTCAGCCTCGGCGACCAGTTGCGAAACCAATTGGGCATCGGTGATGTCGCCCTGCACGACCCGGATGTCGTTTTCGACGGGGGTCAGTGATTCGCGGCTGCCGGCATAGGTCATGGCGTCGAGGACCGTCACGGTGTCTTCCGGGTGCTCGCGCACGGTGGTGTGGACGAAGTTCGCGCCGATAAAGCCGGCGCCGCCGGTCACCAGCAGCCGCATGGGTGGCACTTTAGCGGGGCGACGCCGCGTCCAATCGGTCAGCCGCCAATTCCGTTATCTAGACCAAGGTGGGTGATGAAATACCAAGGGACGCCGAACCCCGCGACTAGTGCGACGAGGACGAATGCGTTCAGGCACACCAGCAGGCCCATGGCGCGCCGTCGGATCGTGATCGGCACAACGGCGAGGGTAAGAAAGAAAAGAGCGAATCCCGCCTCCACATAGCTCAGGACCTTCAGCGGCGTGTGGGCTGCTACGTCGTAGTCGGTGACGTGCCCGTCGGGAAAACCGGCGAAGTCCACTTGCATGGCCGTCAGCCAGGCGAGCAACAGTGCGCCGAGGGCGCAGACAACGCAAGTGAATCTTGCGACAACACTCACGTCGGCGTCAGCCCCAACGGCCCGGCCAGTTCGCTCAGCGCGGGCAGCAGGGTCTCTGGCGTCCAGCCGCCCAGCACCTGGATCGCCACGTGATCGGCGCCGGCCTCGAGATGTTCATTGAGCCGTGCCGCGATCTGGTCCACGGTGCCGTACGCCACCACCGAGTCGATCAGCCGGTCGCTGCCGGGCTTTTGCACGTCATCTTCGCTGAATCCCAGCCGCAGCCAGTTATTCACGTAGTTGCTCAGGCCCAGATAGTGGTCGACGGTTTCGCGGCCAATCCGGCGGGCCTCTGCGGCGTCGGTGCTCAGCACCACTTTGTGCTCCGGTGCCAGGAACACCGAGCCACCGAGCTTGTCGCGGGCCTTGGCCGTGTGTTGCGGCGTGGTCAGATACGGGTGCGCCCCCGCGCTGCGTTCGGCGGCCAGTTTCAGCACCTTGGGGCCCAGCGCCGCGAGCACCCGACGGCTGGTCGGCACCATGGCGCTGTCCAGCTGGTCGAGGTAACCGACCAGCGCGTCGTAGGGTTTGACGTATTCCTCGGTGTGCTCACGGTGGCCCACCCCGATGCCCAGCAAAAACCTTCCCGGATGGGCGTTTTCGATGCGTTCAAAAGATTTGGCGACCACCGGCGCCGGAGCCGACCAGATGTTGACGATGCCGGTGGCCAGCTGCAGCGAATTCGTCTGCGCCAGAGCCGGATCCACCCAGTCCAGCTCCGCGTCCGGCGATCCGCCAACCCAAGCGGCGCCATAGCCGAGCGACTCGATTTGCGCGGCCAGTTCGGGTGCCAGTGTGCGGTAGGCCAGCCATACGCCGAATTGGCCCAGGTTCGGTTTCAGCGAAACTGCCTCGGTCATCTAGCTCCCCCTCTGCTCAAGGCTGATTGAGTCCAAGTGGCCCCGCCAATTCGGCCAGCGCCGAGACCAGGTTTTCATCCTTGGTGAGTATCTGCACGGGTACATGGTCTGCACCGGCCTCGAGGTGCTCCTTGAGCCGTGCCGCGACCTGGTCCACGGTGCCATAGGCCACGACCGAGTCCACCAAGCGATCGCTGCCGGGCCGGGTTACCTCGTCATCGGAAAAGCCCAGCCGTTTCCAGTTGTTGCGGTAATTGGCCAGGTTGAAATAGATATCAAGCGCTTTGCGGCCGACGCTGCGGGCACGCTCGGCGTCAGTGGTCAAAACGACCTTGTGCTCGGGCGCCAAGAACGCCGACGGGCCGATGAGTTCCCGGGCCTGCGCGGTGTGTTCCGGGGTGGTCAGGTAGGGATGGGCTCCGGCGCTGCGCTGTGCCGAGAGCTTCAGCACCCGCGGGCCCAGCGCGGCGACCACTCGGCGATCGGCGGGCACGCCGTAGTCGTCGAGCTGGTCGAGGTACTCCACCAACGCGTCGTAGGGCTTGCGGTATTCGCTGATCGCCTCGGGATGACCCACGCCGATGCCCAGCAGGAACCGGCCGGGATAAGCCTTGTCGATGCGGTGAAAGGACTCGGCGACCGGCTTGGCCGGTGCCGACCAGATGTTGACGATGCCGGTGGCCACCTGCAGCGTGGTGGTCGCCTCGAGGATGGGCTCCACCCATTCCAGCTCGGCCGGCGGTGAACCGCCTACCCAGACGGCCCCGTAGCCCAGGGCTTCGATTTCTTTGGCCTGCTGCGGGGTGACGCCGCGGCCGAATGATCCGAACCGACCGAGATTGGGCTTATTCGCTGCATTAGTCATGGTGTCTCCAACCGGTCGCGTGATGGAGCTATTCCGCTAGCTCGGCATCCAGGTCGGGATCCGCCAAGTCCTCGACGCGCGGTTTTTCCAGCGGCAGTAACACGATGAAGCGGGTGTTGCCCGGCGCAGACTCCACGCGGATATCCCCGCGATGCTTCTTCACGACGATGTTGAACGCCAAATCCAGCCCGAGGCCGGTGCCCTCGCCGAATGGTTTGGTGGTGAAGAACGGCTCGAAAATGTGCTCGCGGATGTCCTCGGGGATGCCGGGCCCGGTGTCGCAGATTTCGATTCGCGCCAGCTTCTCGCCTTCCCTGCCGGTGCGGACGGTCAATGTGCCGCCCGTATCCCGCATCGCTGCCAGCGCGTTGTCGATGATATTGGTCCAGACCTGGTTGAGATCGCCTGGGAAGCAAGGGATTTCGGGAAGTGTTTGGTCGAATTCTTTCACGACTGTGATCGCGCCGGGCTGCTTGTCTTTGGTCAACCGGTCGGCGAACATCACCAGCGTGCTGCGCAGCAGTTCGTGCACATCGGCCACGTCGAACAGGGCGCGGTCCATCCGGGAATACTGCTTGGCGTCGGCGACCAACGCCGAAATCCGTTTGCTCGCTTCGGAAATCTGATTCATCAGAAGCTCGCTCTCGATGGTGTAGCTGATCCAGCGGATCGCCTCTTCCAACGAAGCCGATTTGCCCAATTCCTCGGCGGTCGCGGCAATCCGCTCCAACCAGTCGGTACCGACGCCGCCTTCGACCAACGTCGGCGCGATGTCCCATCCCCCGGCGATGTCGTGGTCCTCCAGCCACTCGCCGACGGCGTCCTCGCGGTCGGCGGTTTCGAGCGCCGTCAGGTGCTGTGACGCCGATTTGGCGACCTGCTCGGCGACGGCATCCTGTAACTGCACCAAAGCATTCAGCGTTTCGGGGGAGACGGTGCCGTCGGCGAGCATTGCCAACTTGCCGCGCATGCCGGAGATCCGGCCGCGCAGCTCCTGGGCGGCCCGCGCGATGGCCGCGGCGGGATTGTTCAGCTGATGGGTCAACCCGGCCGACAACCGGCCCAGCGCGAGCAGTTTCTCCCGGTTGGCGATGACCCGGCGGGTGCGCTCCTGGCCGACTGCCATCCCGTCGAGCAGGTGGACGGCCATCGGGAACTGCTCTTTCATGAAGTTGGCGAACGCGGGCGCGTCGAGCACGAAAAACCGCGACGGCTTGGTGACGTACACCGAGGCGTCGTAGCTCTGCCGTTGCAGCTGACCGGTGAAGGCTCGCCAGGCGCCGCAATACACGCCGCGCTGGGACGTCCGGTTGGTCTCGATGTCTTGGCCGCCGGAGAGCTTCGACATCGCCAGCTCGCCCTCGATGAGGACGTACAAGCAGGTCGCCGGTTCGCCCTCGACGATGATCGGTCCCGGCTGAAATTCCTCGATATACCCGTTGGCGCACAACATTTCGAGCTGCTCGTCGGAGAGCGCCTCGAACAAGAACAGAGTGCGCAGCTCGTCGACATGACACTGGTGCGGGGCGGTCATGATTCCGCCAGGTAACGGTGAACCAGCATCACGGCCATCGACCCTTCGCCTACTGCGGCCGCGACCCGTTTGGCGGACTCGGCGCGCACATCGCCGGCCACGAACACACCCGGCACGCTGGTTTCCAGGTGATGTGGCGGGCGGTCCAACGTCCATCCGCAGACGTTGCGCAGGTCGGGTCCGGTGAGGATGAAGCCGCGGTCGTCGCGGGCGACGACCCCGTCGAGCCAGTCGGTGCGGGGCGCGGCGCCGATGAAGATGAACATCCGCCCGCAGGCGACATCCTCGGTTTCGCCGGTCCGGTTGTCGACCAGGGTCAGCTTCTCCAGGTGATCGTCTCCAGTGGCGCACTGGACTTCGGTGCAGGTGCGCACGCTGATCTTGGGGGTCTGTTCGATCTGCTGGATGAGGTAGTGCGACATCGACGCCTCCAGCGATGGGGCACGCACCACGATGGTCACCGCTTTGGCATCCCTCGATAGGTACATCGCGGCCTGGCCGGCCGAATTGGCCCCGCCGATCACGTAAACCTCTTCGTCCTTGCAGTCCGACGCGACAGAGACGGCGGCTCCGTAGTAGATGCCGCGGCCGGTGAGCTCGTCGCAGCCGGTTGCGGCCAGCTGCCGGTAGGCGACGCCGGTGGCCAGGATGACTGCGTGTGCGTCGATGGAGCCGCCGTCGGCGAACCGGACCGTGCGCTTGGAGCCGTTGACTTCCAGCGCGGTGGCCGTGCGGGCGGTGATCAGCTCGGCGCCGAACTTCTCCGCCTGGCGGCGCGCTCGGTCGGCCAGCTGGCCGCCGGAAACCCCGTCGGGAAAGCCGAGGTAGTTCTCGATGCGCGAGCTCTGGCCGGCCTGACCGCCCGTGGCGGTGCGCTCGATGAGCACCGTGCGCAGACCTTCGGAAGCGCCGTAGACCGCGGCGGCCAGGCCCGCGGGTCCGCCGCCGACCACGATCAGGTCGTAGAACTCCTGCGACGGCGTGGTGGTCAGGCCCAACGTGTCGGCCAGTTCGGCGTCGCTGGGTTCGATCAGGGTGTCGCCGCGTTCGGTGACGACGACCGGTAGCCGCATGCCGTCCTCGCCGGCGGCGGCCAACAGCTGTTCGCCGTCGGGGTCGTCGGCCATGAACCAGTTGTAGTAGAGCCCGTTGCGGGCCAGGAAGTCGCGGACCTGCCAAGATCGCGCCGACCAGCGGTGACCGATCACTTTGGTGTGCGGGATCGGGTGATCGGGCGCCCGCTTCCAGGCATCGAGCAGTGAATCGATGACCGGATAGAGCTTTTCCTCGGGCGGATCCCACGGTTTGAGCAGGTAGTGGTCAAGATCGACGACGTTGATCGCGTCGATGGCGGCGTGGGTGTCGGCATAGGCGGTCAGCAGTACCCGTCGCGCCGCCGGATACAGGTCCATCGCCTGCTCGAGGAATTCGATGCCGGTCATCTGCGGCATCCGGTAGTCGGCGACCAGCGTCGCGACGGTCTCACCACGCAGTTTGAGCTGCTTGAGGGTCTCCAGGGCGTCGTGGCCGGACTCGGCCCGCACGATGCGGTGGGCTTCGCCGTAGTGGCGACGCAGGTCCCTGGCAACCGCCCGGGATACCGCGGGATCGTCGTCGACGGTCAAGATCACCGGTTTGCGGCTCTGGGCATCGGGACTTGCGGCGCTGGCGGGGCTTGTCATCGGCGTTAAGTATGCGCTTGTCAGGACCGGTGTGGGGGGTGAGGTCGGCAGGTCCCGA
>DAIODV010000184.1:0-7545 GCA_036746615.1 Mycobacterium sp. | reverse complement strand
CGGTGATCGAGTATTCGATGAACGGGATCGTCCGGCCGAGGGAAGGCAACCGGCACCGCGGCTACCGGCAAGGCGTCTACCCCACCGACACCGAGGACGTCTGGGTGGCGCTGTCGGTCCGCGACGACAACGACTGGTCTGCGTTACTCGACGCAATGGGCCGCTCTGGGCTGCGCAAGGAAGACCATGACGCATTCGACGATGCCGTCGCTGCTTGGACTCAAACACAGTCGTCCGCGAATATCGTTGCGGCGCTGCGTGAACGGCATATTCCGGTCGAGGAGGTAATCACACCCCAGCAGATGTATGACGTGGCGCAACTCGCCGCTCGTGGGTACTACGAAGAGTTCGAGCACGCGATCACCGGCTGGCACCGCTACCCGGGCTGGCCTTTCCGTATTACTCCCGGGCCTGCTCATCACCATCGCTTCGCCCCGCCGACGCTCGGCCAGCACAACGACGAAGTCCTGCGCGGCCTGGGAGTCTCTGATGACGAACTCGCCGCGCTACGCGGTCAACGCGTCATCGGCGAACGGGTGCTCTCAGGCCAGTAGATCTCCATTGCCAAGCGGCTACCCTGGGTGGTGGCCGGGTTTGTAAGAAGAACAAACCGAGCGGGCGGGCATGCAGCGACTGACCGGACTTGACGCGTTTTTCCTCTATTTGGAGACGCCGACACAGCCGTTGAATGTGTGCTGTGTCCTGCAATTGGATACCTCGACCATGCCCGGCGGCTACACGTATGCGCGGTTTCGCGCTGCGCTGGCAAAGCGGGTCAAGTTAGTGCCGGAATTTCGGTTGAAGCTTGCCGATAGCCAGTTGAACCTGGATCACCCGGTGTGGGTAGACGATGAGAGTTTTCGGCTGAGTCGGCACCTGCACCGGGTCGATATGTCGGCCCCCGGAGGGCACCGCGAGTTAGCCGAGGTCTGCGGGCGTATCGCCGCGCTTCCGCTGAACCGCGATCGCCCGCTGTGGGAGATGTGGTTGATCGAGAATGGCGCCTGCCCCGACTCGTTGGCGATGATGCTCAAGGTCCACCATGCCGTGGTCGACGGCGTCGGCGGGGTCAACTTGCTGGCCCAACTGTGCGGTACCGCACCCGAGATGCCGCCGTTGGAACCCCGTACTGGCGCGGGTGGGGCCTATCCGCTCCAGATCGCTGCCAGCGGGCTGGTGGGCTTCGCGATGCGACCGTGGCGACTGGCGACCGTGCTGCCCGCGACGGCGCGCACGCTGGTCCAGACAGCGTTTCGGGCGCGTCAGGGACGGACCATGGCCGCACCATTTGCGGCCCCGGCGACCGCGTTCAACGCTCCCTTCACCGAACGCCGCAACATTGCCTTCACCCAACTCGACCTGCGCGACATCAAAGCCGTCAAGAACCGGCTCGGGCTCACCGTCAACGACGTGGTGGTCGGGTTGTGCGCGGGCGTGCTCAGACGGTTTCTGCTCGACCGTGGCGAGCTGCCCGACGCCCCGCTGCTGGCCGCGGTGCCGGTGTCTGTGCGCGACAAATCCGACAGACCCGGGCGCAACCAACTCACCTGGATGTTCAGCCGGCTCGAAACCCACATCAGTGACCCCGCCGAGCGGCTGCGCAACATCGTCGTCAGAAACGCCGCCGCGAAAGATCACTGCGACGCGCTGGGACCAAGCCTGCTACACGACTGGACCCAGTTCGGCGGCCAGACGATGTTCGGCGCGGCCATGCGCATCCTGCCGCGCATCCCGGTGACCCTCAGCCCGGTCTACAACCTGATCATGTCGAACGTGCCCGGCCCGCAGCACCCGATGTACTTCCTCGGCTGTGCGATCGATGCCATGTACCCGCTCGGCCCGATCCTCGCCGGCGCGGGACTCAACATCACCGTGATGTCACTCGACGGGAAGCTGGGCGTGGGCATCATCTCCTGCCCCGACGTGCTTCCAGACCTGTGGCAGATCGCCGACCTATTTCCCGCCGCACTGGAAGAGCTGTTGGGATGCACTTCATCGGGCTCCGGCGACTGAGCTTGGGTAACCTGCACACGTGCTGCTGAGCTCGCTTGATCCCGCATCGATCACCGGCGGCCGCGATCTCGCCGACGCGGTCCGCATTGGCGACGTCGCGCTGAGCCGCAGTGACGTCGTCGGCGCCGCGACATCGGTGGCCGAGCGCGTGGGCGGCGCGGACCGTATCGCAGTGCTGGCCACCCCGACCGCCTCGACCGCATTGGCGATCGCCGGATGCTTGATCGCCGGTGTGCCAGTGGTGCCGGTGCCCGCTGACGTCGGGCAGGCCGAGCGCCGGCACATCCTCACCGACTCCGGTGCGCAGGCCTGGCTCGGCCCGCTGCCCGACGAGGCGGAGGGCCTGCCGCACATTCCAGTGCGCACGCACGCCCGGTCCTGGCACCGCCAGCCCGATCCGTCCCCGCGGGACACCGCGCTGATCATCTACACCTCAGGTACCACCGGTCCGCCCAAAGGCGTGCAATTGAGCGGTCAGGCGCTCGCCGCTGACCTCGACGCGCTGGCCGAGGCGTGGCAGTGGACCTCCGAGGACACCCTGGTGCACGGGCTGCCGCTGTTCCACGTACACGGTCTGGTGCTCGGTCTGCTCGGGTCGCTGCGAGTCGGAAACCGCTTCGTGCACACCGGAAAACCAACACCCGAAACCTATGCAGCGGCGAAGGGCACGCTGTACTTCGGTGTGCCGACAGTGTGGTCACGCGTGGTGGCCGACCCGGCGGCCGCCGAGGCGCTACGGCCGGCGCGGCTGCTGGTGTCCGGCAGCGCCGGCCTGCCGGTGCCGGTGTTCGAGCAGTTGGTCCGCCTGACCGGGCATGCGCCGTTCGAACGCTACGGCGCCACCGAGTCGCTGATCACGCTGTCCACCCGCGCCGACGGCGAGCGTCGTCCCGGCTGGGTCGGCCTGCCGCTGGCCGGCATCGAGACCCGATTGGTCGACGACGACGGCGGGCCGGTGCCGCACAACGCGGAAACCATTGGGCGCCTACAGGTTCGCGGCCCCACATTGTTCAACGGCTATCTGAATCGGCCGGACGCCACCGCCGATGCGTTCGACACTGACGGCTGGTATCGCACAGGTGATGCCGCGGTCATCGACCGCGACGGTATGCATCGCATTGTGGGCCGCGAGTCGGTCGATCTGATCAAGTCAGGCGGATACCGTGTCGGCGCCGGCGAAATCGAGACGGCGCTGCTGGGGCACCCCGGGGTAGCCGAGGCAGCCGTGGTCGGACTGCCCGACGACGACCTAGGGCAGCGCATCGTCGCGTTCGTCGTTGGGGAGGCCGAGCCGAAGGAGTTGATTGACTATGTCGCTCAACAACTTTCGGTGCACAAGCGACCGCGTGAGGTGCGGGTCGTGGATACCCTGCCGCGCAACGCGATGGGCAAGGTGCTGAAAAAGGAACTGCTGACCCGCGGCTGAACGGCTGCGACGTCGATTTCCTGCGTTACCGTCGATATCGTGCAAACCCGCAGTGTCACGCCGATGAGGCGAATTGCCGCTGCGTGCTTGGTCGGCTCGGCGATCGAGTACTACGACTTCTTGATCTATGGCACCGCGGCTGCGCTGGTGTTTCCCACGGTCTTCTTTCCGCACCTGTCTCCCACGCTGGCCACGATCGCATCACTAGGCACATTTGCCAGTGCGTTCGTGTCTCGGCCGATCGGCGCGGCCACCTTCGGGTATTTCGGGGATCGGCTGGGGCGGAAAAAGACCCTGATCGTCACGCTGTTGCTGATGGCCGTCGCCACGGTGTCGGTGGGCGTCGTGCCCAGCACGGCGGCCATCGGCACGGCAGCCCCATTGATTCTGATCGCGCTGCGGCTGCTGCAAGGGTTTGCCGTCGGCGGCGAATGGGCGGGCTCGGCATTGCTGAGCGCCGAGCATGCGCCCGCCGGCAGCCGCGGTCGGTATGGCATGTTCACCCTGCTCGGCGGCGGCACCGCCGGGGTGCTCGCCAGCCTGACGTTTTTAGGCGTGAACTTCAGCATCGGAGAGAACAGCCCCGCGTTCCTCGAGTGGGGCTGGCGCATACCGTTTCTGATCAGCGCCGCTCTGATCGGAATCGCCTTGTATGTCCGGCTGCGGATCGACGAGACGCCGGTATTCGCCGAGGAGAAGGCGCGAAACCTCATTCCCGCGGCGCCGCTCGCGGAGTTGCTGCGCTTGCAACGCCGGGAAATCCTGCTGGCCGCGGGCAGCATCCTGGGCGGCTTCGGGTTCGCCTACATGGGCAACACCTATCTCACCGTCTACGCCCATTCGCAGCTCGGATACACCCGCAGCTTCATCTGGGCCGTCGGCGCGCTGGGCGGCGTGGTGAGCATTGCGTTCGTCGCGCTCTCGGCCAGTCTGAGCGATCGATACGGACGCCGACGAATCATGTTGCTGGGCTGGGCCGGGTGCGTGCCGTGGGCGTTGGTGGTGATCCCGTTGATGGACACCGCAAAACCTGCTTTGTATGCAGTCGCGATCGTCGGCATGTCCGCGATCAATGGGATCGGATCCGGACCGACGGGAGCGTTCATCCCAGAGCTGTTCGCCACCCGCTACCGCTACAGCGGATCGGCGCTGACGATCAACTTCGCCGGCGTTCTTGGCGGCGCGTTGCCGCCGTTGGTTGCCGGAACCCTGCAGGCAACCTATGGCAGCTGGGCGGTCGGTCCGATGCTGGCGATCCTCGCCACGGCCAGTTTGGTGTGCACGTACCTGCTTCCCGAAACCAAGGGAACCCCGCTGCAGTCCCCGTTAGGTGCCGCAGCTGCAGTACCTTCCGAATTACCCGGTGGCGGTAGGTAATTCAGACGAGCACGCGGGTGGGCATCACCGTGGGTTTGACACCATAGCGGGGGGCGCTGAAGCCGTAGCCTCCGCGTCCGGCCGAGGCCACAGCGGGCATGCCGGTCGCGACGTTTGTCACGCTGCCGTCGTCGACGTCGGCGGACCACTGTGCGGCGGTTACGGTTTCGGCGCTGGACTCCGGAGTGGCCGCCGACCAAGTGGCAGGCACCGACATCCGGCCGACCGTGGATGCCTGGCCCACACTCGCCAGTACCGGCGTCCCGCCGACGGCTGCGGTGCCCGCGGGAACCGCCGCGCCGGCCAGCGTCCCGCCTAGCCCCGCGCCCAGGGCGGCCGGAGCGGCAGCTGCGGCGGCGGGGGCCGCCGTGGCCGCCGCGGGGCTTTGCGCCAGACCAGAAGCGACTCCGCCCACGATGATGCTCGACCCCGTGCCGACGGCGGCGCCGGTGTAGTTGTACATACCGATGTTTCCGCCGGAGCTGAAGAGATCGTTGAGGAAACCGTTGCCGGTGTACGGGAATCCTGGGGTCGTCGCGCCGGGGGTGGCCAGGCCCTGCATCGCGGACGGCAGGCCGGAAATCAGCTCCGAAAGCTGGCTTTGTGTGCCCGCCGTCGAGACCGCGGCGCCTTGGGCAGCCGTGCCGGCGGGGTTGGTAGTCGGCGCCGGGGAGGACAGCGGGTTCAGCGAAGCGGCGCTGGCCGAGGAGGCCGCGTAGCCGTACATGGCGGCGGCGTCTTGTGCCCACATTTCGCCGTACTGGGCCTCGGTCGCCGCGATCGCGGGGGTGTTTTGGCCCAGGATGTTGGTCGCGACCAGAGCGGCCAGCTGCGCCCGGTTGGCGGCAATCAGTGCGGGGGGCACCGTCAACCCAAACGCGGTTTGGTAGGCGGCTGCTGAGGCCGTGGCTTGGGAGGCGGCGTGTTCGGCGGCCGCTGCGGTGTTGTTCATCCACTCCACAAAGGGGGTGGCCGCGGCGGCCATCGCTGACGACGCCGGGCCCATCCACTCTCCGCTGAGCTCGGCGATCACCGACTCATAGCTGGCGGCCGCCGTGCTCAATTCGGCGGCCAGGTTGTTCCCGGCTGCTGCGGCGGCCCTCATCGGTCCGGCCCCCGGACCGGAGTACATCAATGCGGAGTTGACCTCCGGGGGACGGCTTGCAAAATCGAAAACCATTTCTTTGATCCTGTTCGTAGTGGAGGCAGTAGTCAGACGAGGGTGGGCTTCGGCATCACCTTGGGCTTGAGGCCGTAGCGTGGCGCGCCCAAGCCGGAGGTTCTGCCCGTCGAGGCCATCGAGGGCACCCCGCCGGGAAAGGTCGTAACCGGCGCGCCGTGCGGTGCGGCGCTGGTCCAGCCCGCCGACGTCGCCCGGGTGGCACTGGCCGCCGAGAGGTCACCGTCGACGGCCCAGCTCGGCGGGACCGACAACCGGCCGACCGCAGAAGCCTGGCCTACGCCCGCCAAGACCGGTGCTGTGCCGATATTGGCCGGACCGGCCGGCGGCACCCCGCCCAGCTCGGCACTCGCGACGCTGGCCGTGACAGTCGCGCCAGTGCCACTGTCGGGGGGCGGACTCGGTGCCTTAAAGCTTGAGGCCGCCGAGATAAACGGGTTACCGCCATACATTCCGATCATGCTTCCGTTGGACAACGCACCCGGGAGCACTTCGAACTGCCCGAACTGGGTCAACTGGCCCAAGAGCGAGAAACCGCCCAACCCCGCTGCGCCGGTGCCAGCCGAATTGGCGGCCTCGGTGGCGCCGTAGGAGTCGGCGCTGGTCCCCAGCATCTGGACGAAGGCCTGCTGAATCGCGGTGGCCTCCGCGCTGATCTGTTGGTAGAGGTTGCCGTAGGCGGTGAACTGGGTTGCCTGCAGGGCCGACACTTCATCAGCGGCCGCGGGAGCCACACCCGTGGTCGACGCCGCCGCCGACGCGTTCTGCGCAGCCATCGACGTGCCAATCCCCTCGAGCTTGCCTGCCGCGTAGTGCAGCGCGTCAGGCTGGGTGGTCACAAAAGACATTTGGTTTGCTCCTTTAGCGTCGTGCGGTCCAAAAAGGTCGACATCGGTTCATTTCAGCAGACTTGCCTTGGTGGTGTGTCATATTCTGGTGAATCGGAAAAGCGCTGTGGCAAAAGCACTTTGACTTCGGTGCGTGCGTATACACCTTGTCGGTTCCGGCAGCAATGCATGGAAGCTGTAAATCTGCTTAAGATTTGCTGTGCTCATCGGCAACTTCGATGGTGCACCAGGGCGTGGCCGCACGTCGGGGTTGCGCGGCCACGGTCGACTTGAATGCTGCCCTTGGTCGATCCGCGCTGCCGGTCGTTTCTAGCGGCAGGCGGGCCTTCGCAGACGGCGGTGTTCCCGCAACTGATGTCCGTGCAGCAAATTGTGGCCACATGAAATGTGCGGTAGCGGACTATTTACGGCGCGCTATGGGAAAACGGCTTTGACGGGCTCGTGGATGAGCCCTGTCAAAAAACAAAATTCGCCGCCCGATTTCTGATTGGTCGGCCCGCTTTCCGGGAGGAGAAATTCATGTCTTTCGTGACTACGCAGCCCGAAGCATTGACGGCTGCGGCGAGCGCACTCCAAACCCTCGGTACGACAATGGCCGCTCAGAATGCGGCGGCCGCGGCCCCCACCATTGATGTCCTTCCGGCGGCGGCCGACCCGGTATCAGCGCTGCAGGCCACCCAGTTCGCCGCCTATGGCACCTG
>DAIODV010000183.1:7260-7617 GCA_036746615.1 Mycobacterium sp. | reverse complement strand
TTGGCCCGCTACGCCGGTGGGGTTGGTGGTCGACGGTGGTGGCGTGAACGGTGTCAATGTCGATGCTGCCGCCGCCGAGCCGGCATAGCCGTACATCGCTGCGACATCCTGGGCCCACATCTCGGCGTAGTCGGCTTCGGTAGCCGCGATCGCCATCGTGTTCTGCCCGAAGATGTTGGTCGCGATCAATGTCATCAGCAGGCTGCGATTGGCTGCGATCAGCGCCGGCGGCACCGTCATGCCGTTCTTGATGCGCCACTGGGTGCTCGGTCTCGATGCCGTCGTGCTAACGCATCCGCATGGCGATCATGTCGGCGGTTTCGCGCATCTGCTGATGATGGGCCAGGGCGGCCACAT
>DAIODV010000183.1:0-7250 GCA_036746615.1 Mycobacterium sp. | reverse complement strand
GCGATCAGCGCCGGCGGCACCGTCATTGCGAACGCGGCCTCGTAGGCGGCCGCTGCCGCCTTGGCTTGAGCGGCGGTTTGTTCAGCCTGCGCGGCAGCCGAGGTTATCCACTCGACATAGGGCGCCGCCGCTGCCGCCATCGACGCTGACGACGGACCCCGCCACGGCCCGCCGCTCAACTCGGAGATCACCGAGCCGTAGGAGGCTGCCGTGGATTGGAGCTCGCCCGCCAACCCGTCCCACGCACTGGCCGCCGCCAGCATCGGACCCGAGCCGGGGCCGGCATAGATCCTGCCGGAGTTGACCTCCGGCGGTAACATCGCGAAATCCATTGGTGTATCCCGTCTTAACTCGCCGCTATGGCATTAGAGGCCTCGGCGACCGCATACGACGTTGCGCTGGTTCCGAGCGTGCTGACAAATGACTGATGAATCGCCTCAGCCTGGGCGCTGAGCGCCTGATACATCTGCGCATGGATTGCGAATTGCGCCGCTGTCAGAGCCGACACTTCGTCGGCAGCGGCAGGTACGACGCCGGTGGTCGGTGCCACGGCCGCGGCGTTCTGCGCACTCATTGTCGTGCCGATGCTTGCCAAATTGGCGGCTGCGGCGGTCAGCGCCTCAGGCTGGGTCGTGACGAATGACATTGGCATCCCTTTCGATAGGCGTTGAGAAACGAAACACGTTGCTGTGCAACGGAATAGCATGGATAGTCGGCAGGAACTCACAGAGGAGCGGATCTTGCTTCTTGGCCCACCCCCGTCCTCTGCCCACGACTCGTTCATGGGTAGAAGCCATCAGCCGGTGCGGCGGTTAAAGGCGAGCCTCATCGCCTGAACGGGATGTTAACGAACAGTTCAGCCGCCTGGTGTGGATTGCCGCGCAACTGGGGATAACTCGATGCCATCTCGCGCCGAGCGCAGCGTCGCGGATATCCGCGTCGGTGCGTCGGCGCAATGTGGCCGCATGACGATGTTGACGCGGGCCGAAATCGGCGCGCTTGGTGAGCAGTTGGCCACCGCCCATCTGACCGGCCTAGGCATGCGGATCTTGACCCGCAATTGGCGATGCCGATACGGCGAGTTGGATGTGATCGCTGTCGACCCGACCACCGACACCGTGGTCTTCGTCGAGGTCAAGACCCGCACCGGCGACGGTTTCGGCGGATTGGCGCAAGCGGTGACCGAACAGAAGGCACGCCGACTGCGTCGGCTCGCCGCGATGTGGCTGGCCACCCAGGAACAACGTTGGGCGGCGCTCCGGATCGACGTGATCGGGGTGCGTATCGGCCGGCGTCGGACACCGGAAATCAACCACCTGCAGGGAATCGGCTGATGGCGCTGGGGCGGGCGTTTTCAGTCGCGGTGCTGGGATTGGACGGCGAGATCGTGGAGATCGAAGCCCATATCACCTCGGGTCTTCCGAGCGTGCACCTGGTGGGTCTTCCCGACACTGCGCTGCAGGAGTCGCGCGACCGGGTCCGTGCCGCGATCACCAACTGCAACAACCAGTGGCCGATGTCTCGCCTCACGCTGGCGCTCTCGCCGGCCACGTTGCCGAAGATGGGCTCGGTATATGACCTCGCGTTGGCGGCCGCGGTGTTGTCGGCGCAGCGAAAGAAACCGTGGCGACAGCTTGAGGCCATCGTGGTGCTGGGGGAGTTGGCTCTCGACGGACGGGTTCGGCCCGTGCGCGGCGTGCTGCCGGCGGTGCTCGCGGCCAAAAGTGAGGGCTGGAAATCGGCGGTGGTCCCGGTGGAAAACCTGCCTGAAGCCAGCCTGGTCGACGGCATCGATGTCTGGGGTGTGCGCACGCTGGCGCAGCTGCAGGCCTGGCTGAGCGGCTCGGCACAGCTAGACGAGCGGATCAATGGAAGTGTTCCCGAGGCCGAGCCGTCAGCAGATCTGGCCGACGTGGTGGGGCAGGCCCAGGCCCGCTTCGCGGTTGAGGTAGCGGCCGCCGGGGCGCACCACATGATGCTCACCGGTCCGCCGGGCGTTGGCAAAACGATGTTGGCACAACGCCTTCCGGGGCTGCTGCCGTCACTGTCGGATAGCGAGTCGTTGGAGGTCACGGCCATTCATTCCGTGGCCGGCCTGTTGTCGGACGCCACACCGTTGATCACCCGACCGCCGTTCGTTGCGCCGCATCACAGCTCCAGCGTTGCAGCGTTGGTCGGCGGTGGATCGGGTATGGCGCGGCCCGGTGCCGTCAGCCGGGCGCATCGCGGAGTGCTGTTCCTCGACGAATGCGCCGAAATCAGTGTGAGCGTCCTGGAGGCGTTGCGAACGCCATTGGAGGACGGTGAGATTCGCCTTGCCCGCCGAGATGGGGTGGCGTGTTATCCGGCCCGCTTTCAACTGGTGATGGCTGCTAACACCTGCCCCTGCGCGCCGGCGGATCCGCGCGACTGCATCTGCGCGGCCGCGGTCAAACGCCGCTATCTGGGTCGGCTGTCAGGGCCGCTGCTCGACCGCGTCGACCTGCGGGTCGAGATGTATCCGGTGCGGATGAGCGCTTTCGCGACCACCGAGGCTGAGTCGACGCTCCAAGTCCGCAGCAGGGTGGCATCGGCCCGCGACGCGGCGATGCAGCGTTGGCGCCCACACGGATTCCGCACCAACGCCGAGGTCAGCGGGCCGCTGCTGCGGCGCCGGTTCCGGCTTGGCGATAAGGCAATGGAACCGCTGCGCAGCGCATTTGAACGCGGTCTGCTGAGCATCCGCGGCGCTGACCGGACATTGCGAGTCGCGTGGACGTTGGCCGATCTGGCTGGTCGCACCTCACCGGGACGCGACGAGGTCGCCGTCGCATTGAGCTTTCGCCAAGCTGGACCCTCGCGATGACCGAGCTGACCTTGCGAGCATGGGCCTACTTGTCTCGGGTAGTGGAACCACCCTGCGCTGAACTGACGGTCTTGGTGGATCGTGTCGGACCTATAGAAGCGGCCGAACGAGTGCGACGGGGTCAGGTCGACGACAAGCTCGCACGCCGCACCGAAGCGAGGCGCGAAATCGACCGGGCCGCAGATGATCTCGAGTTGCTTGCGCGCCACGGGGGACGGCTGGTCACGCCGGACGACGAGGAGTGGCCAGTGCTGGCTCTTGCGGCCTTCGGCAGCGGCGCAGTCGCGGCGAAGCCACAAGGCCAGCCGCCGTCGGTGTTATGGGCAGTGGGACCGGCGCGTCTCGATGAGACAGTCCAGCGGGCCGCGGCGGTCGTCGGCACGCGAGCCGCGACCAGCTACGGCGAGCAGGTCGCCGGCGACCTGGCGGCAGGGCTAGCCGAGCAGGACGTCGCGGTCGTCTCCGGCGGGGCGTACGGCATCGACGGCGCGGCCCACCGCGCCGCGCTCGCAGCCGAGGGTGTGACTGTCGCCGTCTTGGCCGGCGGGATTGACATCCCGTATCCCGCTGGACATTCCGGCCTGCTGCATCGGATTGGCAACAACGGATTGTTGATCACCGAATATCCGCCCGGACTGCGACCCGCACGGCACCGGTTCCTGACGCGCAATCGGTTGGTGGCCGCATTCGGTGGTGCGGCGGTGGTGGTGGAGGCCGGCTTGCGCAGCGGCGCGGCGAACACCGCCGCGTGGGCGCGAGCGTTGGGCAGGATCGTCGGCGCCGTGCCGGGGCCGGTCACGTCGTCGGCGTCGACGGGATGCCACGCCTTGCTGCGCGCCGGCGCGGAGGTGATCACTCGCGCCGAGGACATCGTCGAGTTGGTCGGTTCCATCGGTGAGTTGGCACCCGAGCAACCGCGCCCCAACGCGCCGCTTGACGGGCTCAGCGACGACGAGCGCCAGGTTTACGAGGCGCTACCGGGACGCGGGGTCGCGACGGTCGACGAGATCGCCGTCGCGGCCGCGCTCGAGCCGACCCGAATACTCGCGCCACTCGCGATGCTGGAAGTCGCGGGCCTGGCCGAGCGCCACGACGGCCGGTGGCGCATTGTCCGAAAGCGCAGCGGACCAGGAGCGAAAGGTCCAGATCGTATAGTCGACGGAGTCCGCGTTGAAGGGCTGTAGAAGGGGAGGATCACGTGGCCGGTCGACCAGTGCACACCTTCGAAGTGGTGCGCCGCGAAGGAGTCACGTCGCACATGGTCCGGGTTGTCCTCGGCGGCAGCGGCTTCGACTCATTCAAGCCAAGCGAGTTCACCGATTCCTACGTCAAACTGGTATTCGTCGCCGACGACGTCGATGTGGCCAACCTGCCGCACCCGTTGACGCTGGACAGCTTCACCGACCTGCCCGCCGCCAGGCAGCCGGTGATACGGACCCTGACCGTGCGGCGTGCCGACCCGGTCGCCCGCGAGATCGCCATCGACATCCTTGTCCACGGTGAGCACGGCACGGCCGGCCCGTGGGCTGCGACGGCCGAACCCGGCCAGCCGGTGTACGTGATGGGTCCCTCTGGCGCCTACAGCCCGGATCCGGCCGCCGACTGGCACTTGCTGGCCGGCGACGAGACCGCCCTGCCGGCCATCAGCGTTGCACTGGAAGCATTGCCGCCCAACGCAATTGGTCAGGCGTTCATCGAGATTGCCGGACCTGAGAACGAAATCCCCCTCACCGCGCCCGACGGCGTCGCAATCAATTGGATTTACCGCGGCGGACGAGCCGATCTGATCACCGAGGACCGAGCCGGCGACCACGCGCCGTTGATCGAAGCCGTCAAGACAGCCCCCTGGCTGCCGGGACAGGTGCATGTCTTCGTGCACGGCGAGGCGCAAGCGGTCATGCACAACATCCGGCCCTACATCCGCAAAGACCGAGCAGTGGACGCGAAGTGGGCGTCGATCTCGGGTTACTGGCGTCGCGGCCGCACCGAAGAGACGTTCCGGCAGTGGAAGAAGGAGCTGGCCGAGGCTGAGGCCGGGGCCTACTAGCAGCCGGATCACCGGCTGGCATGCTCATTGCATGGCATTCGGCGACTATCAAAACGAGATCTACCTTCAGGGCCTGGGCGGAGTCGCGCCATCACTGCCGATGGCATTCGCGGAACTTGAGGCAAAGGCCGCACACGCGCTGCCGCCATCGGTGTGGTCATACGTTGCGGGCGGGGCCGGTGATGAGCGCACCCAGCAGGCCAACTGTGAGGCCTTCGACGGGTGGGGACTCATGCCCCGGATGTTCGTCGGCGCCAAGCAGCGTGACCTGTCGGTCGACCTGTTCGGCCTGCCGCTGCCGTCGCCGATATTCATGGCGCCGATCGGGGTCATCGGGTTGTGCGCCCAGGACGGTCACGGCGATTTGGCGACCGCCCGCGCCGCCGCCCGCACCGGAGTACCGATGGTGATGTCGACGTTGACGGCCGACCCGCTCGAAGACGTCGCCGCCGAGTTCGGCGACACCCCAGGCTTTTTCCAGCTCTACACGCCGACCGATCGTGACTTGGCCGCCAGCCTGGTGCATCGCGCTGAGGCAGCCGGATTCAAGGGCATCGTCGTCACCCTCGACACGTGGGTACCTGGTTGGCGACCGCGCGACCTGAGCACCGCGAATTTCCCTCAGCTGCGCGGACATTGCCTGACCAACTACACCAGTGATCCGGTGTTTCGCGCCAGCCTGCCGCAGCCGCCCGAAGAGAACCCGCAAGGCGCCGTGCTGCGCTGGATTCAAGTCTTCGGCAACCCCCTCACGTGGGACGACCTTCCCTGGTTGCGCTCGCTGACCAAGCTGCCACTGATCGTCAAGGGCATCTGCCACCCCGACGATGCGCGTCGCGCGAAAGACGGCGGGGTCGATGGCATCTACTGCTCCAATCACGGAGGTCGGCAGGCCAACGGCGGCTTGCCCGCGCTGGATTGCTTGCCGGGCGTCGTCGAGGCCGCCGACGGGCTGCCCGTGCTGTTCGATTCCGGAATCCGCAGCGGCGCCGACATTGTCAAAGCCCTCGCGCTCGGCGCGACTGCCGTCGGCATCGGGCGGCCCTACGCCTACGGCCTCGCGCTGGGCGGCGTCGACGGCATCGTGCATGTGCTGCGTGCGCTTTTGGCCGAAGCCGACTTGACCATGGCTGTCGACGGATACACATCGCTTGCAGATCTCACTCCGGACACGTTGCGGCGCGTCGGCCAAGCCGACTCTCCGGTGTCTGCGACCGTGGGGTAGTGGAGGCGATCCTCGAGGAGTTCGACGACTTCTTGGACCTGCAGCGCGGCCGCTCGGCCCATACCCGCCGCGCGTACCTGGGCGATTTGCGGTCGCTGTTCGATTTCGTGGACCAACACGCGCCCGGGGCCGGTCTGCGTGGGCTGAGCCTGCCGGTGTTGCGGTCGTGGCTGGCCGCGGGGGCCGGCGCCGGCGCGGCCCGCACCACGTTGGCGCGCCGCACCTCGGCGGTCAAGGCGTTTACCGCGTGGGCGGTGCGACAAGGTGTGATGACCGACGACCCGGCCGCTCGGCTGCAGCTGCCCAAGACGCGCCGCACGCTGCCGGCGGTGTTGCGGCAAGACCAGGCGCTCGCCGCCATGTCAGCTGCGAAATCCGGTTGCCAGCAAGGTGATCCGCTCGCGCTGCGCGATCGATTGATCGTGGAGTTGTTGTATGCGACCGGCATTCGAGTCAGCGAGCTGTGCGGCCTGGACATCGACGACGTCGGCACCGGGCATCGAGTACTGCGCGTGCTGGGCAAGGGCGACAAGCAGCGCAGCGCACCGTTCGGGGAACCGGCCGCCGAAGCGTTGAGGGCATGGCTGGCCGACGGGCGACCCGCGCTGGCCACCGCGGAGTCCGGCCCGGCGCTGCTGCTCGGCGCGCGGGGTCGGCGGCTTGACGTGCGCCAAGCGCGCACCGTCGTGCACCAGACCGTCGCCGCGGTGGGCGGCGCACCCGACATGGGTCCGCACGGGCTACGCCACAGCGCGGCCACCCATCTGCTCGAAGGCGGAGCTGACCTGCGTGTGGTGCAGGAGCTTCTCGGCCATTCCAGCCTGGCCACCACCCAGCTCTACACCCACGTCACCGTCGCCCGATTGCGGGCTGTGCACGACCGGGCCCATCCGCGGGCCTAATCACCGCGTCGAGCAGACGCAGAGTCGCACAAAAACCGTGGCAGTTATGCGATTCTGCGTCTGCTCGCGCTAGCCGCGCAGCGGCTTCAGCCGGACCCGCGTGGACGCCAGCAAACCGAGCGGGTCGACGTAGTCAGCACGAGCGGCCGGACCCCACATCGCTCCCCAGTGCAGGCGCGCCGCGGTGGGACAGCCCTGGTGCCCACTCAGCAATTCGCCGATCGCTGCCCC
>DAIODV010000182.1:2963-7622 GCA_036746615.1 Mycobacterium sp. | reverse complement strand
AGACCGCCACCAGATCCTTCTCCTGGATCGCCTCGCTCACCGGCTCCGGCAGCGGGCCGGAGTTGCCGATGCAGGTCGTGCAGCCGTAGCCGACGAGGTAGAAGCCGAGCTTCTCCAAATACGGCCACAGCCCAGCCTTTTCGTAGTAGTCGCTGACGACCTGCGAGCCCGGCGCCATCGTGGTCTTGACCCACGGCTTGGCGGTCAGACCCTTCTCCACGGCATTGCGCGCCAGCAATGCCGCGCCCAGCATCACCTCAGGGTTGGAGGTGTTGGTGCAGGAGGTCACCGCGGCGATCACCACTGCGCCGTGGTCGAGCACGAACTCGCCGAGTTCGTCGGACTTCACCGTCACCGGGCTGCTCACCCGGCCCTTGGCATGCTTTGCGGCCGACTCGAGCGGCTTGTGGTCGTCGGCGTGGCCGTTGCTCAGCGCCCCCGGGTCGCTGGCCGGGAACGTTTCGTCGACCGCCTCGTCGAGCTTGGAGTAGTCCTTTTTGTCGGGGTCGTCGCCGACGTAAGTTGGAATCTGCTCGCGAAACGTGGATTTGGCTTCTGACAACGGGATACGGTCCTGCGGCCGCTTCGGTCCGGCGATTGAGGGAACAACCTCGGAGAGGTCGAGCTCCAGATACTCGGAGAACTCCGGTTCGTGCTTGGGGTCGTGCCACATGCCCTGCTCTTTGGCGTAGGCCTCGACCAAAGCGAGTTGCTCTTCTTTGCGTCCGGTGAACCGCAGGTAATCGATCGTCTCCTGGTCGATTGGGAAAATCGCTGCAGTGGAACCGAATTCGGGGCTCATGTTGCCCAGCGTCGCGCGGTTCGCCAGCGGTACTTCGGCCACACCTTCGCCGTAGAACTCGACGAATTTGCCGACCACACCGTGCTTGCGCAGCATCTCGGTGACGGTGAGCACGACGTCGGTGGCCGTGACACCGGGCTGGATCTCACCGGTGAGCTTGAAACCGACCACCCGCGGAATGAGCATCGACACCGGCTGACCGAGCATCGCGGCTTCCGCCTCGATTCCGCCGACGCCCCAGCCCAATACGCCAAGGCCGTTGACCATCGTGGTGTGCGAGTCGGTGCCGACACACGTATCGGGGTAAGCCACCCCGTCGCGTTCCATCACCACGTGCGCGAGGTATTCGATGTTGACCTGGTGCACGATTCCGGTGCCCGGCGGGACGACCTTGAAGTCGGCGAAAGCGCCTTGGCCCCAACGGAGGAACTGGTAGCGCTCGCCGTTGCGCTGGTATTCGATCTCGACGTTGCGCTCGAATGCGTCGGCGCGGCCGAAGAGATCCGCGATCACCGAGTGATCGATCACCAGATCGGCGGGCGCCAGCGGGTTGACCTTCTCCGCGTCACCACCCAGATCTCCGATGGCCTCACGCATGGTGGCCAAGTCGACGATGCATGGCACACCGGTGAAGTCCTGCATGACCACCCGGGCAGGCGTGTATTGGATTTCGATGCTGGGCTCCGCTGACGAGTCCCAGTTCGCGATCGCCTGGATGTGGTCCTTGGTGATGTTGCTGCCGTCCTCGTTGCGCAGCAGGTTTTCGGCGAGCACTTTGAGGCTGTAGGGGAGTTTCTCTGTGCCGGGCACGGCATCCAGGCGATAGATCTGGTAACTGTTGCTGCCGACCGCCAGGGTGTTGCGCGCTCCGAATGAATTCACCGAATCTTTTTTGGTCACATCAACTCCCAGGATTGGTCCATTGGCGGCGACCCGCTGCGCCCGGCTACGCCGCGCTTGCGATCGCCGCACGTTCCGCCCGCCGACGGGCCGTGTCGGCGTGGCCAGTCTAACAGTACGCTTGTCCTGCATTCCGGGGGGTCGTAGCCAGGCGCGGCCCGCATCGTCGCCGCGCGGTACGGTCTTGGACCGTGACCACCCCGCACGCGCCGCTCTATATCCCGGGCGAAATCTGCGGCACCGTCGGCGCCGATCCGGCGACGCCGCCCGAGCAATGCCTGGCGCTCGTGCAGGATCAAGTCACCGCCCACAACATCAGCGCGCCGACGGCCGTCACGCCGGCGCTACTGCAGGTGATCGACCAAGCGCACAAAGACGGCATTGACCTCAAGATCGTCGTTCTCGACCACAACCCGCTAAACGACACTCCGCTGCGCGACATCGCGACCAGGGTCGGCGCCCAACACACCGACGCCACGGTGTTGGTGCTCAGCCCGAACTTCGTCGGTACCTACAGCACCCACTTCCCGCGGGCCACGCTGGAGATCGGCGAAGACAATGCCAAGACCGGCAACCCGGTGGTGTCCGCGCAGAATTTCCTGCACCAGCTCACCACCCCGCAGTTTCCCTGGACCGCTTTCACGATCGTGCTTCTTATCGGAGTGCTCGCGGCGGTCGTAGGCACCCGAATCATGCAACTGCGCATGAGGCGCTCAGCAACGTCGCCGGATGACGCCGAAACGTCCGCTGAAGAAGCTGGCCAGAGCGTCTAACTCGCCATCTTTGGCTCGTGTCGCATAGCGGCCGTACCTCCACCGCCGCCGCCGGCAAATCAGCGATGTCACTGTTGGGTCACAGTTCTCGGAAGAACACACTTGTAATTTGTTACTAAAGTTTCCATTGGGTCAGATGTGACTTACGGTGCAATAGATGCTTTTGATTTAAATCGCGCTTCCAGTGATTACTGGGGACGTGACATACCAGCGCCCTCCGCCCCGCGTTGAGCCATAGGAGATCCAAGTCGTATGAGACGCAACTGTCGCGGCTCGTCATTCCGACTGGCCGCCAGGCTCACTCGCCGCGTCGCTCCAATCGCGCTGACTGTGGCTGTGACGCTGTGCGTCCCCGGGCTGGCGAAAGCCGACCCCGGCGCCGAGCCGAACTCGATGGCCAAACTGATCGCCGACGTCGCGTCGGCCAACCAGCGTCTGCAGGACCTCGGCGCGCAAATTCAGACCGAAGAGGAAAGCGTCAACAAAGCTGTCGTCGAGGTCGAAACAGCGCGCGACAATGCCGTGGCCGCACAACAGAACGTCGAGGCCAGCCAGCAGGCGGTCAAGGATGCCAACGCCGCAATCGCTATCGCCCAGAAGCGATTTGACCGCGTCGCGGTCGCCAGTTACGTCAACGGCCCATCAGACAGCTACCTCAAAGCGACCAGCCCCGACGACATCATCGCGACCGCAGCCGCCGGCCACACCCTGGCCGCCAGTTCCCGGCAGGCGATGGACAACTTGCAACGGGCTCGCACCGAGCAAGTGAACAAGGAGTCGGCGGCGCGGCTGGCCAAGCAGAAAGCGGATAAGGCGGTCGGTGACGCCCAGTCCAGCCAGAACGCCGCCGTGGCTGCACTGACCGATGTCCATCGCAAATTCGGCGAACAGCAGCAAGAAATCAAACGACTGGCCGACGAACGTAACGCGGCCCAAGCCAGACTCGACGCCGCCCGCAATTGGTCGGCATCCGCGGGCGGACCGGGTGCCGGCGCGCGGGCGGCGTCGTCCTCCGGTGACCGGTGGGACCCAGCGGCGCCGGGTTCGCCAAGCCGGCCGCAGGGCAACGGCGGGAACTGGGACGGCGCATGGGACCCCACGCTGCCGATGGTGCCCAGCGCCAACGTCCCGGGTGACCCGATTGCGATCCTCAACAAAGTCTTGGGTATCTCCGCGACCTCGTCACAGGTCACCGCCAACATGGGGCACAAGTTCCTGCAGTCGGTGGGCCTCATCGGGCCCGACACCCCCGATTCCGGCATCACCAACGGCCGGATTCCCCGGGTGTATGGACGCCAGGCATCGGAGTATGTGATCCGTCGCGGGCTATCGCAGTTGGGCCAGCCGTATTCGTGGGGCGGTGGCAACGCTGCCGGACCGAGTAACGGCATCGGATCCGGCTCCGGCACAGTCGGTTTCGACTGCTCCGGCTTGGTGCTCTACTCGTTCGCCGGGGTCGGCATCAAGCTGCCGCACTACTCGGGTTCGCAGTACAACATGGGCCGCAAGATCCCGACGTCGCAGATGCGCCGCGGCGACGTGATCTTCTACGGCCCTGGCGGCAGCCAGCACGTGACGATCTACCTCGGCGACGGCCAGATGCTCGAGGCGCCCGACGTCGGGTTGAAAGTGCGGGTCGCGCCGGTTCGCACCAGCGGTATGACGCCCTACGTCGTCCGCTACATCGAGTACTGACGCGTGAAGGGATTTATGCGCCGCTGGTCTAGAAGCGCCAACGGGTTACGCCGGGCCGCGCTGGTCTGGCCGATTCTGGCTGTGATCGGGCTGTTGATTGGCCTGGCCGGGCCCGCGAATGCCGAGGACGGCTCCTGGGATCCGACTCTGCCGCCGGTGGTCAGCGCCGGCGCACCGGGCGACCCGGTCGCCATCGCCAACCAGTCGCTGCAAGCGACCGCCAACGCCACCCAGACCACGCTTGATCTGGGACGGCAGTTCCTCGGTGGCCTCGGCATCAACCTCGGCGGCAGCAGCCCCACCGCCACTAGCCCCAACGGGATACCGCGGGTCTACGGGCGGCAGGCCGTCGATTACGTGATCCGTCGAGGGTCCTCACAGATGGGCGTGCCGTATTCGTGGGGCGGTGGCACCCTGAATGGCCCCAGCAAGGGCGTGGACTCTGGTGCCGGCACCGTCGGCTTCGACTGCTCGGGATTGGTGCGGTAC
>DAIODV010000182.1:2148-2953 GCA_036746615.1 Mycobacterium sp. | reverse complement strand
AGCTTCGCCGGGGTCGGTGTGCTGATCCCGCGGTTCTCCGGCGACCAGTACAACGCCGGGCGCCACATTCCGCCATCGCAGGCCAAGCGCGGCGACCTCATCTTCTACGGTCCCGGCGGCACCCAGCACGTCACGATCTACCTGGGCAACGGCCAGATGTTGGAAGCGTCGGGCAGCGCCGGCAAAGTCACCGTCAGCCCGGTGCGCAAGGCCGGTATGACGCCGATGTTGACCCGGATCATTGAGTACTGACCCCAGGTCACGTCGACGGAACTCCGGTGGCCTGGAATAGTTGAACCAGGGCACGCCGCTGCCCCGCGACATTTGTCGTGCGAGCAGTCGTTTTTGATCGAACTTTGGAGGATGAGCCGTGGAGGGTAATCGATGACATCAGCAGGCGGGCCGCCCCCGGGCGCCAGCGATTACTCGGGTCCGGGTGGACAGCCGACGGCCCCTGCGCATGCGGCGCCGTCCGGCGGCGGCAATGGGCTGGCTGCCGAGGTGCACACCCTGGAACGGGCGATCTTCGAAGTCAAGCGGATCATCGTGGGCCAAGACCAGCTCGTGGAGCGGATGCTGGTAGGTCTGCTGTCCAAGGGCCACGTGTTGCTCGAGGGTGTGCCCGGCGTGGCTAAGACGCTGGCCGTGGAGACCTTCGCGCGCGTCGTCGGCGGAACGTTCGCACGTATCCAGTTCACGCCCGACCTGGTGCCCACCGACATCGTCGGTACCCGGATCTACCGGCAGGGCAAGGAGGAGTTCGACACCGAGCTCGGCCCGGTGGTCGTCAACTTCCTGCTCGCCG
>DAIODV010000182.1:0-2138 GCA_036746615.1 Mycobacterium sp. | reverse complement strand
GCCCCGGCGAAGGTGCAGTCGGCCCTTCTGGAGGTCATGCAGGAACGCCACGTCTCGATCGGCGGCAAGACCTTCCCGCTGCCTAACCCATTCCTGGTGATGGCGACTCAGAACCCGATCGAGCATGAGGGCGTCTACCCGTTGCCGGAGGCTCAGCGAGACCGCTTCCTGTTCAAGATCAACGTCGGCTACCCCTCGCCCGAGGAAGAGCGCGAGATCATCTACCGGATGGGCGTCCGGCCGCCGGAGCCCAAGCAGATCCTCAACACCGGCGACCTGCTGCGGCTGCAGGAGATCGCCGCGAACAACTTCGTCCACCACGCGCTGGTGGACTACGTCGTGCGCGTCGTCACCGCCACCCGTCATCCCGAGCAACTCGGCATGACCGACGTCAAGAGCTGGGTCTCGTTCGGGGCTTCGCCACGTGCCTCGCTGGGCATCATCGCCGGCGCGCGCTCGCTGGCCTTGGTGCGCGGTCGCGACTACGTGATCCCGCAAGACATCGTCGAGGTCATTCCCGACGTGCTGCGGCACCGGTTGGTGCTCACCTACGACGCGCTCGCCGATGAGGTGACGCCCGAGATGATCATCAACCGGATCTTGCAGACCGTCGCCATGCCGCAGGTGAATGCTGTTCCGCAACAGGGCCATTCGGTACCTCCGGTGATGCAGACCGCGGCGGCGGCTAGCGGTCGGTGACCGAAACAAATTCAGCCGCGGACCAGCCCGGGGCTACGCATCCGCCGTCGTTTCAGCGGGGTCAGATCGACGACCCCAAGCTGTCGGCGGCGCTGCGCCAACTGGAGCTCACGGTCAAACGCAAGCTCGACGGTGTGCTGCACGGCGACCACCTCGGCCTGATCCCCGGACCGGGTTCCGAGCCGGGGGAGTCGCGCGAATATCAGCCCGGCGACGACGTCCGCCGGATGGACTGGGCGGTTACCGCGCGCACGATGCACCCGCACGTCCGGCAGATGATCGCCGACCGCGAACTGGAAACCTGGCTCGTGGTCGACATGTCGGCCAGCCTGGACTTCGGCACAACGGTGTGCGAAAAGCGCGATTTAGCGGTGGCCGCCGCAGCCGCAATCACGTTCCTCAACAGCGGCGGCGGAAACCGGCTCGGCGCGCTGATTGCCAACGGCGAGAAGATGACTCGAGTGCCGGCACGGTCAGGACGTCAGCACGAGCAGACGTTGCTCCGCACCATCGCCACCATGCCCAAGGCGCCGGTTGGGGTGCGCGGGGATTTGTCGGTGGCCATCGACGCGTTGCGACGCCCGGAACGCCGCCGCGGGATGGCCGTGATCATCAGTGACTTCCTCGGCCCGATCAACTGGATGCGTCCGTTGCGGGCCATCGCGGCGCGCCATGAGGTGCTGGGCATCGAGGTGCTCGATCCCCGCGACGTCGAGTTGCCCGACGTCGGCGACGTGATCTTGCAAGACGCCGAGTCGGGCGTCACCCGCGAGTTCACCGTCGACGAGCAGTTGCGCGACGACTTCGCCAAGGCGGCCGCGGCGCATCGCGCCGACGTGGCCCGCACGATGCGCAGCTGCGGGGCGCCGATGTTGTCGCTGCGCACCGACCGGGACTGGATTGCCGACATCGTCCGCTTCGTCGAATCCCGCCGGCGCGGGGCACTGGCGGGTCGCCAGTGACGTCAGCGGAAACACAAATCAAGACGGGTCTTATATGACACTGCCGTTGTTCGGGCCGATGACGCTGTCCGGTTTCGCCCACGCGTGGTTTTTTCTGTTCCTGCTCGTCGTTTTGGGCCTTGTCGCGCTGTACATCATCGTCCAGGTGGCCCGGCATCGCCGGATGCTGCGCTTTGCCAACATGGAATTGCTGGAAAGCGTTGCCCCCAAGCAGCCCACGCGATGGCGCCACCTGTCGGCCATTCTGCTGCTGTCGGCGCTCGTGCTTTTCACGATCGCGATGGCCGGACCGACCCACGATGTGCGAATCCCGCGCAACCGTGCCGTCGTCATGTTGGTGATCGACGTGTCGCAGTCCATGCGGGCCACCGACGTCGAACCCAACCGGATGGCCGCCGCAGAAGCGGCCGCCAAGGAGTTCGCCGGCGAGCTGACCCCGGGCATCAACCTCGGGCTGATCGCCTATGCCGGGACAGC
>DAIODV010000181.1:6927-7652 GCA_036746615.1 Mycobacterium sp. | reverse complement strand
CGTAGCCAGCTTCTCGCAGGTCTCCTCGAACTCCCGGTCGGGATCCGAGGCGGCGATGATGCCGGCCCCGGCCCGCAGCCAGGTTCGCCCGTCCCGTTCGTAGACGCTGCGCAGAGTCAGCGCCGCGTCAAGCCCGCCGTCGGCCGAAAACATCACTACCGCACCGGAATACAGCTCGCGTGGGCCGTCGTCAAGCCGCAGGATGGCATCCACACTGGGCGCCTTGGGGATACCTGAGGCAGTGACTGCGGGAAACAGCGTCTCCAGCGCGTCCATCCTGTCCTTGGACGGGTCCAGCCGGCCGGTCACCGTCGATCCGAGGTGCTGCACGCTGCCACGCTCACGCACCGTCATGAAATCGACGACGGCGGCACTGCTGGGTTCGACAATCTCGGTGATTTCCAGCAGCGAGCTGCGCACCGACATCGCATGCTCGACGATCTCTTTGCTGTCCGATTCCAGATCGTCACGGGCTTGGCGATCGCGCAGAGTGCCATGCCCCAGCGCCCGGGTCCCGGCCAGCGGTTCGGTGACCACCACGCCGTCGTCGCGCACCGCTGCCACTGATAGCTAAACGTAGGCGTCGGATACCCCGTCCACGTCCCATTCGTCGTCGACAGCGTCTGCCCCACCTGCGCAGATCCCGACACCGCCGGCGCTGCCGTGTTCACCGGCGCCGCATCAACCTCGAACGTCGCCGTCACCGTAACCGTGTGCTTCCCCGG
>DAIODV010000181.1:0-6917 GCA_036746615.1 Mycobacterium sp. | reverse complement strand
GTCGTCGCGCACCGCTGCCACCACTTCAGGGCTATAACCCAGAGCCCGAAAACCGCCGAGCTGCAACAGAAACGAACGTGCGGGGGTGTTGTGTTGCCGTCCCAGCCGATACGTCGACGGAAAGTCCAGCGCAAACGGCACATCGACGCACCGCGACAGGATCACCTTGTGGTAGCGACCGGCGGCGATCTCGCCGATCGCTGTGCCGACCCGCGCGCGGTAATCCGTGCTGTCGACACCGACATCGATGACGCGCGGCGGCGGCGCGGCCCGCAGACCTTCGCTGAGCAGCCGGGCGACCGTGTTGCGGTGGCGTTCCTCGGCGTCGAACAAACTGACAGTGTCAGCGGTGACCACGATGCGGGTGCGTGGCCAGAACACCCGTGCCAATGGAGTCTGCGGCGCCAGGCGATCTTGCAGCCCGAACCGATAGGCACCGAATTCGAAGCCGATCCAGCCGAAAGCCTGGTCGGATTCCACCAGCAGCAGCCTGTCTACAGCCTCGCCAAGCACCGTCCCCGGCCGGCCGGACCAGGCCTGCCGCTGCGTGACGCCGTCGCTGGTGATGCGCAGCTCGTCGCGGTCCAACTCGACCATGGCGAGCACATCGAGTGCGAGCACCCACTGGCCGTCGTGCTCGTAAAGCAGGTATTCGTGCCCGTCATGCTCGGGCAACGCCGCGGCCAACTCAGCCGCTAGGTCGGCAGGGGCGATGCCAGTCGGCAACGGGAATGACAGTGACGGGGCAGCTACCGGACTAGTTTCGACACCGACTTCGGTCACACTTAGTAAGCGTAGCCTAAGCTATCTAGGCACAGGCTCCCCCGTCCGCCGATGCTCGTAACCAGCACTTTTGGTAGGCGTGACTTTAACCGCCCGATCTCGTCGGCCATAGGTGTGAGCACCGGCTCAGCGGTTGGTTTCGTCGCTGGTTGTCATCGCACGTTTTCGAATCGTTCACGTCGCAGCCCCACAATGAACCGAGATCCGGCAGCGAGCAGACCGTACGATCCAGCCCAGGCCGAGCTCTGACGAAAGGACAGCACCGTGTTCATCATCCGGCTCCTTGACGGAGAAGAGATCCACGCACAGGACGGCGACAAGCTCACGATCAATCAAGACACGGGCGTGCTCAGTGTTTCTCGGATCGACGGCTTCGAGGAAGTCACGACTCACTATTCGCCGTCGGCGTGGTCGTCGGTAACGCACCGCGTCAAAGAGCCCGTGGTGCGTCCGTCGCTGGTCGGTTCCAAAAAGTAGGGCATCGCTGCCCGGCGGTGAACAGTCGGGAAACGCGGTGTTACGAATCATGTTGTCTCCCTTTGCTTTTCCCAGCGCCTTCCCAGCAAGCGCGACTGCGTTTCACAGCGAGAAGCGGCGTCTCAAGGTTTAGTCTCTAAACAATTCGTGGTCCCCTTGTACGGCGGTCACGAATCCTTGACTGGCCGTACCCATTTAGGGAGACTGCAATGCTCCTGGAGTTCTGGCAGAACTTCCAGCACAACCTTTTCAAGCCGTTGTTGTTGTTCTTCTACCTTGGCTTCTTCATCCCAATTCTGAAGGTGCCGTTCGAGTTTCCCTATGCGATCTACCAGGGTGTGACGCTATATCTGTTGCTTGCCATCGGCTGGCACGGCGGCGAAGAGCTTGCCTCGATTCATGTTTCGAGCCTCGGCAACATCCTTGGATTCATCGTCCTCGGCTTCGTCCTCGACTTCTGCATTGGTCTTATCGCCTACTGGTTACTGGGTCGTATGACGAAGATGCGCCAGATCGACCGGGCGACGGTCGCCGGCTATTACGGATCGGACTCGGCAGGAACGTTCGCAACCTGCGTGGGCGTCCTTGCGACCGTTGGGATGGCCTTCGACGGTTTCATGCCGGTGATGTTGGCCGTGATGGAGATGCCCGGCTGTCTCGTGGCGCTGTATCTGGCGGCGCGGCTGCGGCACAAGCAAATGGACGCAGCAGGAAACCTGCCGGGTGAGCCCGGCTACGATCCGTCGGCCAAGCCCGAGCCGGCCTACAGCGTGGCCATACCCCCCGGTCCCGGCGCGGCCGCTGCGCCGAAGCCAGGTGAGACCCTGGATGCCGAGTACGAGCGAGAACTCGAAGAGGAACTCGCGCTGCAAGCTACCAAGCCGGACACCTCCACGGCCAAGCTGCTGCGGGAGGTCGTGCTCAACCCGGGGCTGTATCTGCTCTTCGGCGGCATCGTCATCGGACTGGTCAGTCGGTTGCAAGGAGCAAAGGTCGTGCACGACGGCGATACCGTCTTCGTGACCGCTTTCAAGGGCGTGCTCTGCCTGTTCTTGCTCGAGATGGGCATGACTGCGTCCCGCCGGCTGAAAGACCTGAAGACCGCCGGCCCCGGCCTCATCGCCTTCGGTCTGTTAGCGCCAAACCTATTCGCAACTCTCGGGATTATCGTCGCCCACTCCTACGCACATCTCACCCACACCTCGTTCAGCCCGGGGACGTATATCCTGTTCGCCGTGCTGTGCGGCGCTTCCTCGTACATCGCTGTGCCCGCGGTCCAGCGCATGGCGATCCCCGAAGCGAGCCCGACGCTGCCACTGGCCGCATCGCTGGGCCTGACGTTTTCGTACAACGTGACGATCGGTATCCCGCTGTATATCGAAATCTCGCGCGCCGTCGCGCCGTTGTTCGCTTGACGCGAGACTCGTTCAGCAGCAGGTGAATTCGACGGGCAACGTCGCCGGGGATCGAAACGCCATGCCGGTAACGTGCGGAGTCGGAGCGCTCGGGTCCAGCCGCAGATCCCGCAGCCGGTCGAGGAGCGCGTTGATCGCAACCGCCGCCTCCATCCGCGCCAGATGCATACCGAGGCAGAGGTGGGGGCCGCCGCCGAACGTCAAATGTCCGATGTTCTTGCGGGTCGGGTCGAAGCGATCCGGGTCCGGATAGCGCGTCGGATCCCGGTTGGCGGCAGCGACACTCACGTTGACGCTTGTACCGGCCGGAATCGCGACCCCGCCGAGCTCGCAGTCGCGGGACGCCGTCCGCACCACCGTGGTGATCGGCGGCTCCCAGCGCAACCCCTCCTCGAAGGCGCCGTGCAGCATGCCGCGGTTGGCCCGCAGCGCATCAAGCAGATCCGGATCCGTCAGCAACGCGACCAGAAGATTGCCCGACGCGCGATAGGTGGTCTCCACGCCGGCGGGCAAGATCAGCAACAGGAACGCGAAGATCTCGTCGTCGGTCAGTCGCGTCCCGTCAATCTCAGACTGCGACAGCATCGTGATCAAGTCGTCCTGCGGATGACTTCGCCGGTCGGCGAGGATCTCGCTGAAGTACGCCTTCAACGTCATCGATGCGGCAATCCCGCACTCCCAGTTGTAAACCACGTTGAGCAATTCGATCGAGAGCCGCTGGAAGCGCGGATAGTCCTGTCGCGGCAAACCCATGATCCGCGCAATGACCTGGACTGGAAACGCGAACGTGAAATCGCGGGCCAGCTCGGCCCGTCCGCGCGGCGCGATGATGTCGATGAGTTCGTGAACCACCAACTCCACCAGGTCGGTGCGCCAGCGGTCGAGCAACGCGGCGCGGAACGAGGGAGACACCAGGGCCCGGCTGGCCCGATGATCGGCTCCCTCGAGTTCGAGCAGGGTGCGGCCCATGACCGGGCCCATGACTTGCGAGTAAATCGACGACGAGAACGTGTCGGGATGCGTGAGCACCGTTTGGCATTCTTCGTAGCCGAGCACGGTCACCCCGGCGGAACCCAGTGTCTGGCTGGAGGTTTCGGCAAACGGGCTGCCGACCATCACCCGGTTTCGCGACCGCGCCTCACGCAGCCGCTCATGCACGTTGTCGACTTGCATGAGCAGCCCGCCCTGCAGCTCGGCCGGGTCGAACTCCTCGACCGCCGGGCTCATGAGTGCGCGACCGTCGCCGTGTCGCGGCCCGAGCGCAGCACGGTGCCCGGCAGTGCGCCGGTGGCCACGCCGTCGCGACACACCTCGACGCCTCCGACCATCACCGAAGCGATGCCACGGGCATCGGCGACCAGCCGCGGTGCGCCGGCAGGCAAGTCGTAGCGGGTGCGTTCCGGGCCGTGGTCGACGGTGGCCGGATCGAACAACACCAAGTCGGCGTGCCAGCCCGGCGCGATCCGGCCACGCTCGGCCAACCCATACAACCGCGCCGGCACATCGGTGATCAGCCGTACCGCCTCCTCGAGCGTCACCACCTGGTGCTCGCGGGCGCCGTGGCCCAGCAGCGACGTGGTGTAGATCGCGCCACACATCATGTCGAGGTGCGCGCCGGCATCCGACCCGCCGATCACGGCATGCGGTGAGCGCCACACCTCGGCGCGCAGCTTCCAGTCGGCGGCGTCGTCGCCGAGCAGCGGCGGCGTCAGCCCGGTGCGCAACTCGTCGGCGATCACGATGTCGAGCAGGGTGTCGAACGGCTGACCGCCACGGGCGGCGGCAATTTCGCCGATGCTGCGGTCGGTCGCGTCGGCGTTTTGCGGCGCAAAAGTCTCGACGACAATCAGCCGCTCCCAGTTCGCCAGGCCGCGCAGCATGCCGGCCTCCTTCGATTGGGCGCCATCATCAAGCCGGCGGCGCACCGCCGGGTCGGCGAGCGCCTCCAACCGCTGCGGCACCGGCAGATGCATGATCTCGCGCCAGCCGGGCAGCCCGTCGAGCACGAACCCGGTGAGGAACGACAGCCGGATCTTCATGGCCTGCGGCAGGGTCAGCGCCACTACCCTGCCACCGTGTTCGGCGGCGACCTCGGAGGCGCGCAGCTGACCCTGGTGTCCCGCCGGGTTCGCCGCCGAGACCCCAAGCAGATTCCAGTTGAGCGGACGGCCGGCTGCCAGCGACATGTCGGTGAGCAGCGCGACCTCGTCATCGGAAAAGCCTTGCAAACAGCCGGGAATGATCGCCTCGAGCGTGGTGCCCGGATGATCGCGGACGCCGCCGGCTAGCGCCAAGAGCTCCTCGCGGGACGCGCTGCGTGACGGCACCGGTTGGCCGGAGCCGTCATTGTGGGTTTGTGACTGCGACGTGGAAAACCCAAGCGCACCATCGGCTAGCGCCTCATGCAGCAGCGCGACCATCCGTTCGATCTGAGCGGCGCTCGCCTGACCGCCGACCGCGTCCTGTCCCATCGCCGCCAGCCGAAGCGCCGAATGTCCAACCAGGAAACCGGCATTGACGGCGATGTTGCCGTCGAACCGTTTCAGCCAGTCGCCGAATGATGCCCACTCCCAGTCCAGCCCGGCACGCAATGCGTCCAGCGGCATGCCCTCGACTCGGGCGAGCATCCGAGTGAGATAGTCCTGTTGGTCGGTCGCGACGGGCGCCAGCGTGAACCCACAGTTGCCACCGAAGACGGTGGTCACACCGTGCTGCACGGACGGACTCGCGGTCGGGTCCCAGAACAGCTGCGCGTCGTAGTGGGTGTGCAGGTCGACGAAACCGGGCGCTAGTGCAAGGCCGTGTGCATCAACGGTTTTCGTGGCTAAGTCATCGACCTCGCCAACTGCTGTGATGCGTCCGCCACTGATGCCGACATCGCCATGGCGCACGGGTGCGCCTGTGCCGTCGACGATCTCGGCGTCACGGATCAGCAGATCGAGCACGGTCTCCTCCTACACTCCTGCTAGCCAGCCCCCGTCGGGGAGCGGATGACCGAAGAGCTCCGCGGCATTGCGGTGGGTGATTCGCGCGGCATCGTCTGCGGAAAGGTTCGCGACATTGCGTGCGACGACTTCCTGAGTGTCCGGCCAGGTCGAGTCGGCGTGCGGATAGTCGCTTTCGACCAGAATGCGCTGGGCGCCAATCGCGTCCAGCGCACCGAACGCCGAGGGGTCGTCGATTGAGCAGAACCAGAAGTTGCGCCGCATCACTTCGCTGGGTAGCAGATCGCCCTTCCAGGATCCGCCCTCGCGGCCCGAAGCAGAATGCGCGAGAACGTAATCCGCCCGATCCGCCAGCATCGCCGCCCAGCCGAGTCCGCCCTCGGCCAGGGTGATGTTCAATCGCGGGAAGCGGATCGGAATGCCCGACCAGAGCATGTCGGCGCAGGCCACCAATCCGTTGACTGGGAACAGCGTGGTGATCGTCTCGAACGGGGTATCCGGCGCGGGAATCGGCGCCCACTGGGCGGATCCGGTGTGCAAGCACACCACGGTGCCGGTCTCTTCGCAGGCGGCGAAAAACGGATCCCACACTCCAGCGTGCAGGCTGGGAATCCCACACTGCGCGGGCAGCTCCGGGAAGCTGACCGCCTTGAAACCGCGTGCGGCGTTGCGGCGCAGCTCCTCAGTCGCCAGCTGCGGGTCCGCCAGCCACGGCAGCTGCAGCGGAATGATCCGATCGGGGAAGCTGCCGGCCCACACCTCCAGGTGCCAGTCGTTCCAGGCCCGCAGCACCGCGAGCCCGAGCTCTGGGTCATCGCTTTTCCAGAACACCGTCCCGGAGAATCCCGCGATCAGCGACGGGAAGTTCAGCGACGCCCAGATCCCGGCCAGGTCCATGTCCGCGATCCGGGCCTTGATGTCCCAACAGCCGCGGCGCATCTCGTCGAAGCGGGCCGCCTCCATGCTCCAGTCCTCGCGCGGACGCCCGACCACCGCGTTGAGCCCGATGTTGGGATAGTCGCGGTCCTCATAGCGCCATACCTGATGGCCGTCATCGGTTTCGACGATCCGCGGCGCCCGGCCCGCCAGCGCGGCAGGAAGGCGGCCGTCGAACATATCGGGTGGCTCGATGACGTGGTCGTCGACCGAAATCAGAACATGATGGCGCTCTCGGGGAGCAGGATCTGGCAGCAGTGCCATACCTGACGACTATCAGTCGGTTTCCGGCAACTGTCAATGCTATTTATGCAATGAATGCAAAGTTGACGGGGCCGTCAGGGCGACAACGTGATCGCGC
>DAIODV010000180.1:989-7671 GCA_036746615.1 Mycobacterium sp. | reverse complement strand
GGGACGCGTGGACGGAAAAGTTGCACTGATCAGTGGCGGCGCCCGGGGGATGGGCGCTGCCGATGCCCGCATGCTGGTGGCCGAAGGCGCCAAGGTCGTGATCGGCGACGTTCTCGACGACGAAGGCAAGGCGCTGGCCGACGACATCGGCGAGGCTGCGCGCTACGTCCACCTCGACGTCACCCAGCCCGACGAATGGGAAGCCGCGGTCTCCACCGCGGTCAACGACTTCGGCAAGCTCAACGTCCTGGTCAACAACGCCGGCATCGTGGCGCTGGGCCAGCTGGGCCAGTTCGATCTGGCCAAGTGGCACAAGGTCATTGACGTCAACCTGAACGGCACCTTTCACGGCATTCAGGCCGCGGTCGAGCCGATGAAGGCCGCAGGCGGCGGCTCGATCATCAACGTCTCGTCCATCGAGGGATTGCGCGGCGCTGTGATGGTGCACCCGTACGTCGCCTCCAAGTGGGCGGTGCGCGGTCTGACCAAATCGGCCGCGCTGGAACTGGGCTCGCACAACATCCGGGTCAACTCCATCCACCCAGGCTTCATTCGCACCCCGATGACCAAGCACTTTCCCGACGACATGGTCAGGCCCCCACTCGGGCGGCCTGGCGTCTCCGACGAGGTCGCCGCCTTCGTGGTGTTCTTGGCCAGCGACGAATCCTCGTACGCCACCGGCGCCGAATTCGTGATGGACGGCGGTCTGGTCAACGACGTGCCCCACCGGCTTTAGCCGCTAGCGGAACTTCTCGATCACGGTCTGCGCGAAGCGCTCGATCGACGGCCGGTAGCCGTCTTCGGCTCCGGCCCATGGAGCGCACATCACCGCGGTGATCCCGAGGTCTTCGGCGCGGCGGTACAGGTCGATCGATGGCGGCTCGAGCAATGCCAGCATGATCTCGAACGGTTCTTCGGCGCGGCCATACTCGCGCCGAAACGCCGTCAGCTTCTGCACGTGGCCCACCGCGTCGTCCCACGCGTATGCCGTGCCGACCCAGCCGTCGCAGAGCCGGGCGGCTCTGCGCAGCGCCGCCTCCGATTCGCCGCCACACAGGATCGGCACCGGCGTCATCGGATGCGGCTCGAGCATCAACTCAGGCACCTGGTAGTAGTCGCCGCTCCACGACACCCAACCGCCTCGCCACAGCGCACGCAATGCCGGGATCATCTCGTCGAGCCGCTTGCCCCGATTGCCGAAATCCTGTCCCAGCAGCTCGAATTCCTCGCGCATCCAGCCGGCGCCGACCGCAAGCGACACCCGGCCCTCGGAAATCACCGACGCCGTGGCGACCTGCTTGGCCACCTCCAACAACGGCCGGGCGGGCGCGACGTAGACGGCATTTGAGAACCGCAGCCGACGGGTGACCGCCGCCATCGCGCCGATGAGAATCCACGAGTCGGGCCACGCCGTCTCTGGCGACCACGGCGGACGCTCCGCCCCGGTCGGGTACGGCGAGGTCAGGTGCCGCGGATAAATCAGATGGTCGGCGCAGATCACCCCGTCGAAGCGGGCTTCGTCGAGCATGCGCGCGACCGCCAGCGCATCCGCGGAGCTCATAAATGCTGTGCCGGACCAGAACTGCATCAGCGGCCTTTCCGGGTCAGCGAAACGAGTCGCGGCGGCCGAAGCCGTCGACTGTGCAGGTTATGGTCGAAAAAATAGCAAAAGTACCTCTATAACATGCACACTCGGCGTGACCCGCGCCATCAGCGGCCCGCCGTCAAGTATTCCGAGTGCATGATCTGATCGACATGCAGATCGACTTCGGCTGGGGTACGGCCATATTCGGCCTGCAATTGCGGGTTCGTGCGGACGGGTTCCACCGTCCAGCCGTGCTCGGCGAGCCAGTCAGCGGGTTTGGTTTTCTGCGCATCGTCGTAGGTCAGCGCGGAGAAATCCACATCGCCGGAGCGGTTGAGACCCGGATACGTCTCTTCCAGAGCCGCGAGCCGATCCTGATCCAGACGCGACCCCAGGGCACCTATCGCGAGTCGACTATCCGGCGCGGAAAGTTCACTGATACGCGAGAACAGCGTGTCCTGCGCGTCCCCTGTCAAATACGGCAGGATTCCTTCCACCGACCAGGCGCTGGGCCGTTTTGGGTCGAATCCCGCTGCGCGCAGTGGGATTGACCAGTCGTCGCGCAGATCCGCGGCGACCTCTTGGCGAGCGGCGGTGGGCACGGCTGCATGCTCGGCGAGCACCCGCGCTTTGAACTCCAGAACTCTCGGCTGGTCGACCTCGAATACTGTTGTGCCACTGGGCCAATCAAGCCGGTATGTGCGAGAGTCCAAGCCGGCCGCGACGATCACTGCTTGCCGGATACCGCGGTCAGCGGCGGAGGCGAAAAATTCGTCGAAGAATCTGGTCTGCACCCCGTACAGCCGCGGGAAGACCGTCGCGCCTTCAGAGGTGCCCGGGTTGGCAAGCAGGCCGGTCAGATACGGGTCCGCAGAGGCGGTGATGAAATGCTTCGCGTAATCGTCTGCCACCAACGGGTGCGCGCTGATCGCATGTAGGGCACGCCACCCGGCTACCAGCAGCGCCGTGTAGCCGACGCTGCTGACAATGTCCCACTCGTCGTCATCCGCGCGGATCCACTTTCTGTCCTCGGGTGTTGCCATCGTTCGAGTCTGCCGCATTGCACGGCAACAAGATTGAACGGGTCAGTCGGGATGCCGCTCGGTCCAGGCGTCGACGACGTCGAGCACGGTGTGCACGGGTTCAGGCGGAGTGAAGCCGAGTGTTTCCTGCAGTATCGAGTGGACGACAGGATGCAGGCGGTCTTCGACGAACGCTTTGTGGTCGGCCTGGGATTGCCAAACGTCGACATAGCGCAGCCCGTTTTCGATCCGAAAGGCGAGGTGCGCGATCATCCCGGGCGGCCGTTCGCTGCCGAGGCCGTCCTTGATGCGGGCGTAGATCTCCGGGCCGATCGGCACGTCGTAGGTGTATGCGTACGTCATCATTCGCTCCTGAAATTTGATCCGAACTACCTTCGGACGAATATGTGTATCATGGCCCCCATGCCAGAGGCTGTCAAGAGGCGCTACGACGCGACTGCGCGCCGCGAGGCGGCCGCACGCACCCGTGCTGCCGTCCTCGATGCCGCCCGCGAGTTGTTCACCGAGCGCGGCTACCTCGCCACATCGATGGCCGCGATCGCCGAACGAGCGGGGGTGGCGCTAGACACCGTTTATGCCTCGGTCGGCCGCAAGCCCGAGCTGGCCAGGCTGCTCATCGAGAGCGCGATCTCTGACACCGATGAAGCGACCCCGCCAGAGGAGCGCGACTACGTGCGCGCAATTCGCGTTGCCCCCAACGCCGAAAGCAAAATCGCCGTCTATGCGGAAGCCGTTGCCGCGATTGCGCCGCGCATGGCCGTGGTGCTCGGCATCATCCAACAAGCCGCGCATGCCGAGCCAGAGCTGGCCGCGATGTGGACCGAAATTGCCGAGCGTCGCGCGGCAAACATGCGCCACTTCGTTGCCGACCTGGCCGCCGTCAGCGAGCTGCGGCTAGCCACCGACGAGGCGGCCGACATTGTGTGGGCCACCAATGCCGCCGAGATGTACCAGTTGCTGGTCGGCCAGCGCGGCTGGAGCGTCCAGCGCTACCAAGACTTCCTCGCCGACACCTGGCGCCGCCTTCTCATACCTGATGGAACAGATACGACCCGACGGTGATCACACGGTCGTCGGCGCCCTCGTCATACATGACGGTGCGCACCGCGACCGTGCCGTGCGCGCCGGCAAGCGGTTCCGCTTCGATCCGGAACGGACCGGTCTTGCCGCGCGCGACGAACATCACGTGCGACGAGGCGCCCTGTAGCTCGTCGGTGCCGGCGACTTCGGCGGCCCGCTGCAGCGCCGCAGTCTCCAGCACAACGAATTGCGGACCGATGTGCAGTGCGGCGTCCGGTGACGCGACCTCGGCGGCCAATTCCGGTAGCGCCCAGTGCCCGTCGGGGCGGCGGCGTCCGCCGAATACCTGCCACAGCGGTGGCAAGTCGGGGGAGTCGTTCACCTCGATCGGCTCAACTTCCATCCGCCCGAGGCCTTCGGGCGGTGTGCCGATGCTGATGCCCTGGCCTTCGGTCAGCGCAAGCACCCGGCCCGGTTGATCGGCGTCGACGATGCGTGAACGGCTGTAACCCATCTGGCGACCGCGTTTCACCTGTTCGGTCTTGACCTCGAACCGGCGCACGTCTTTGCCCGGGTCGAGCACTTGGCACGAGTGGATGACGGGATTCGGCACCGCCTCCAGATCGGACATGCCGCCGCCCTCCGGGGAGGCGATGCCGAGCACGGCGAGCAGGATCCCGCCGGTCGTGTTGCGCATGTCGTGGCGCAGCGTGACTGTGTCATCGGTGGGCCCGAGGTCCATCTGCGCGTAACTGCGGCCGATGTAGCGGTAGCTCAACAGCCCGCCCCAGCGCCGGCGGAGCTCGGCGGCGTAAGCCTCCGGCTCACTGGCCAGCTCACGAATGTCTCGCAGCATCACGACCCCTCTCGCAGGCGAAGGTAAGCCTGGATCGTCGTCTCATCAGTAGTGGTGTAGGTGCGCACCAGGTCTGCGATTGCGTTGACCACGTAGAGCCCGCGCCCCCGTTCGCTGTCGCTGCCATAGGGTCGGCGACCCGCAAGCGGGTCGTCGAGGCATCCGTCATCGCGCGCCTCGCACACCACGTAGTTGCCTTCCCGCCACAACGCAAGCCGGCACGTTCCATGGGTCAGGCCCGCGGTTGTCAGTTCGCTGGCAATCAATTGCAGGTCTGCCGCCTGGTCGGGGGACAGACCAAACCACTGCGCGTAGGAGGCGGCGAAAGCCCGTGCGCCGGAAAGATCGCCGAGTTTGCGTGCGGTGTACCTGACTGCGCTCGGATCGCTCAGCAGCGGTCGGTTGTAGCTGGCCAGCATCGCTTCCGGGGCGTACGCCGAGTTGTCGTGGTCAAGAATTCCGTTCTGCCACACCGCCGGATGAGTGCGATGGGCGTCGACAATGACTTCGGGATCAAGCTGCGAGAGGTCATATGGGCAGACCACCCTGACGTCCCGACCGGTGAATGCTCGGTTGAGCAGCGCCTCGTGTTCTACGCAGGCGGGGTATTCGATGTCAGATCGACTCGGCCACATGTGTTCGCTGACCATGCGCGCCGGTTTAGCTCGATGCTTGTCGACCAACTTGCTCAGCACCTCACCCAAAATCCGGCTGGGGTTGCGGCCCGCCTCGCACATGTCGGTCATGACCACGTCGGCGGCCAACCCGTCCAGCCCCTCGGCCAGCACCGCCAGATTGGGTTCGGGAACCGCGACCAGCACCGCATGGTCTGCCTGCACAGCGTTGGCGATAAATGGCAGCAGGTAGTCGCGGTACTCCTGCCGCGTGCGATAAAGGAAGGCTTCGTGACCACTCTGGGCGTATGTCACGTCAGCTGCTCCACAACACCGGGGTGCGACCTGGTCAGTGGCCGCCTCCAAAGCACGCTAACTCAGCCGCCAGTCACAACTCAAGCAAGACGGTCACTGGTCCGTCATTGGTTAATTCGACGTGCATGTGGGCGCCGAACGTGCCGGTTGCCACCTCGGCGCCCAGCTGCCGCAACTCTTGCACGAATGCCGCTACCAGGGGCTCGGCTATAGCCCCCGGTGCGGCAGCATTCCATGACGGTCGTCGCCCCTTGGCGGTGTCGGCATACAACGTGAACTGGCTGATCACCATGATCGGCGCGCCAATGTCGGCTGCGGACCGCTCGTTGTCGAGAATTCTTAGTTGCCAAAGCTTTTCAGCGAGCCGCTGAGCTTTGCCGATATCGTCGTCATGGGTTACGCCGACGAACGCCAGCAGGCCTTGGCTCTCGGGTTGGATTGATCCCACCACGTGCTGCTCGACCGACACCGCCGCCGATGAGACTCGTTGCACCAGAACCCGCATGGGCCCGATGCTGCCATGTCCCGCAGGTAGGGTCGTGTTGTGTCCGTACTGGTCGCATTCTCCGTCTCTCCGCTGGGCGTAGGCGAAAGCGTCGGTGAGATCGTCGCCGAAGCGGTGCGGGTGGTCCGCGATTCCGGGTTGCCGAACAAGACCGATGCGATGTTCACCGTCGTTGAGGGCGAGAGCTGGGACGTGGTGATGGCGGTGGTGCAGCGTGCCGTCGAGGCCGTCAAAGCCCGCTCACCCCGGGTCAGCGTGGTGATCAAGGCGGACTGGCGCTCTGGCGTCGATGATGCGATGCACCGCAAAACGGAGTCGGTAGAGCGGTTTTTAGCCAACCCTGAGGCTTAGCCGCCAATCGCCGCGCGAAACGCGTCTTCGGCCGCGTCGCCGTGCACGGCGAACACCACGCGCTCAACCGAACGCGGCTGATGCTGGCGCACCGCGTCGACCATCAGTCGGGCCGCCTCGTCCAGCGGGAAACCACCAACGCCGGTACCGAATGCCACCAAAGCCAATGAGCGACAACCTAATTCGTCGGCCCTCTGCAGAGTCGAGCGCGTAGCGCGGGCAATGATGTCGGCGGACGTCGGACCGCCAAGCTCCATGGTGGCCGCGTGAATGACATAGCGGGCCGGCATCTCGCCGGCCGTGGTCTCAACGGCGTCGCCGAGACCGTCAACACCCTGCTCGTCGTCGGGCACGAACCGACAACCTCCAACGTGGCGATCGGCCTGGCGGCGC
>DAIODV010000180.1:0-979 GCA_036746615.1 Mycobacterium sp. | reverse complement strand
GGTCTCAACTGCTTCCCCGAGGCCGATCGGCGCCTTCTCGTTCGACTCGCGCTGCACGGCTGGGCCGCCGGCCCGGGAGATGGCTGCGGCGACGCCACCACCATGCCGAAGCTCGGTGTTGGCCGCGTTGGTGATCGCATCCACCTCGAGCTTGGTCACGTCAGTTGCAAGCACCTCTAACTCGATCATCCGTTCATTTTCCTCCACGCCTAGTGTCGTAGCGGTGAGTGCGCGCGCGGGCATTGTCGTAACCGGAACCGAGGTGTTGACCGGTCGGGTCGCCGACCGCAACGGTCCATGGATCGCCGATCGGCTGCTGGAGTTGGGTGTCGAGCTCGCTCACATCACCATTTGCGGTGACCGTGAGGCAGACATTGAGGCGCAGTTGCGCTTCCTGGCCGCCGAGGGTGTGGACCTCATCGTGACCAGCGGCGGGTTAGGGCCGACCGCCGACGATATGACTGTTGCGACCGTGGCGCGGTTCTGCGAACGCGAACTGGTACTGGACGCCGAGCTCGAGGCCCACATCGCGGCGATCTTGAAGAAGTTGATGGCGCGCATCGAGGGCGGCGATTTCGATGCGATCCGCGCCGCCAACCGCAAACAAGCGATGATCCCGTCGGGTGCGTTGGTGATTAACCCCGTGGGCACCGCGCCGGGCGTCGTCGTTCCCGGCAAGCCGGCCGTCGTCGTCCTGCCCGGGCCGCCACGCGAACTGCAGCCGATGTGGCCGATCGCCGTCCAGACACCCGCTGTGCAGGAAGCCATCGATGGGCGGACGGTCTATCGCCAGGACACCGTGCGGATGTTCGGATTAGCGGAGTCCGGCCTGGCCGACACGCTGCGTGATGCCGAGCAGCGCCTGCCCGGTTTCGGGTCGCTGGAGATCACCACCTGCTTGCGGCGCGGCGAGCTCGAGATCGTGACCCGCTACGAGCCCGACGCGGCCGATGTGTACAGCCGACTGGTCGAACTGCTG
>DAIODV010000179.1:4675-7695 GCA_036746615.1 Mycobacterium sp. | reverse complement strand
CACGGCCGCCCCGGCGTCGTCGGTGTGGACGTGCACCGAGTAACCACCGACGACGCCCGACGTCGCGATGGCCACCGACTCGCCGAGCTCGTCCAGCCGTTCGCGAAGCTGATCGGCGCCTTCGGTGTCGCATCCGCCGAGCAGGTACATCACCTCGAACTGCGGCGCAGGAGGCTGCGCTGCGGGTTCCGCGACTTGCGGGCGCGGAGAGGGCTCATACAACGTGCGGTTGGGCGCCTGCCCGGTGATCGTCGAGCGTAAGGCGTCGAGCAGCACCAACAGGCCCCGGCCGCCGGCGTCGACAACGCCGGCATCGCCCAGCACATCAAGCTGCTCGGGCGTCTTCTCTAACGCGACCACCGCGGCGTCGCCGGCGGCGGTGATCGCGCGAGCCAGCCCGTCGGCAGCGTTCTGCTCGACGGCACCGGCCGCCGCCCGCAGCACCGAAACGATGGTCCCGGCGACCTCCCGGCCGCCCATCGAGCCGATCACCAGATCCACGCCGTGGCGCAACGCCGCACCGAGCAGCTCTGCGTCGATGACCTGCAGCTCGCTCGCGGATTCGACCGCCGCGCCTGCGGTGACATCGGCGATGCCGCGCAGAATCTGCGACAGAATGACCCCGGAGTTGCCGCGTGCGCCGTTCAGCGCGCCCGCTGACAGGGCGGCGGCCACCCGGACCACGTCGCCAGGACCTGCCTTGGAAAGATCAACAGTGTTGGCCTCAGCCAGCGCCGAACGCATCGTGAACAGCATGTTGATGCCGGTGTCAGAGTCGGCGACCGGGAACACGTTGAGCCGATTGATCTCGTCGATGTGGGTGATCAGGTCACTAACGGCGGTGTGCGCCCAGTCACGCAGCGCGGACGCATCCAATGAGCGATCCGGCTTAGCCTGCCCCGACCCCACCTAAGACCCACCTCCTCGCGCCGCTATCGGTGGGCGCCAGCCTATCTATTCAGGCCGACAGCACAGGTCACGTGGCGCCCGGCGAGTGTTGATCGTTTTGGCGGTTCTGGCCTGCGGCGGCTATTCTGGCCAGGTCGTCGGGCCACCCGTAAGGTTTGTTGGCCCCAGATCTGAGGAGTTTCACCTATGGCTGCCGTCTGCGATATCTGCGGGAAAGGCCCCGGCTTCGGCAAGTCGGTTTCGCACTCCCATCGCCGGACCAGCCGTCGCTGGGATCCGAACATCCAGAGCGTGCGCGTCGCCACCCGCCCCGGCGGTAACAAGCACCGCATCAACGTCTGCACCTCGTGCATCAAGGCCGGCAAGGTCACGCGCGGCTAGGGCAGTTTCCAGTCGATCGGCTCGCCGCCCACTTCAGCCAACAGTTCGTTGGCGCGGCTGAACGGGCGCGAACCGAAGAACCCCCGCGACGCCGACAGCGGCGAAGGATGCGGCGATTCGATCGCGACACAATCTTCACCGGCCAGCATCGGCTTGAGGGTCGACGCGTCGCGGCCCCACAAGATGGCCACCATCGGCTGCCTGCGTTCCGCCAGAGCGCGAATCGCGCATTCGGTGACCGCCTCCCAGCCCTTGCCGCGGTGAGACGCCGGGTTGCCCGGCCGCACAGTCAGTACGCGGTTTAGCAGCAGAACCCCACGCTCTGCCCATGGCGTGAGGTCGCCCGTGGACGGCATCGGGTAGCCGAGGTCTTTGACGTACTCGGTGAAGATGTTGTCGAGACTTCGCGGCAGTGGACGCACGCCGGGGGCTACCGAAAAGCTCAGGCCGACGGCGTGGCCGGGTGTCGGATACGGGTCTTGGCCGACAATGAGAACACGCACTTGGTCGAATGGAAAGGTAAAGGCCCGCAACACATTCGGGCCAGCTGGCAGGTAGCCTCGCCCTGCCGCGATCTCCTCACGCAGAAACTGGCCCATCTTGGCTACCTGCTCGCCGACCGGCTCCAACGCAGTTGCCCAACCATTCTCGACGAGTTCATGCAGCGGCCGGGCGGTCATGCCAGCCCCCTCGCCAGCAACACCACGGTGTCCGCGCCGACGTGGCGGTCCTTGGAAATCTCCTGATACTCAGGCGATTCCGACCACGACCGGAATGCCGTCTCGTCGGGAAAGGACATCAACACCACCTTGTTACGGTCCCAATGACCCTCTATGACCTCTGGGGACTCGTCCGCGGCCAACAACGTGCCGCGGTGACGACGGAAGACGTCCATGAATCGGGCCTGATACCGGTCGTAGGCGCCGCGGTCGATGAACCGCAACTGAGCGATCGCGTACACGGTCATCGCGTCACCCTAACGAGTCAAAGGACTCCCACCCCGCATATCCCTGCCACTCTGCGCCGTCGACGAGCACCCGAGCCGGCCCGTCGAGCACCCGTCCGATCACCCGCCAGCCCGTGGGAACCGGGCCAGCGAATGCTGCCACCAGGGCGTGGTCCTCTCCCCCGCCGAGCACCCACGTCCATGCATCGACGCCGACGGCTTCGGCAGCGCCTCCCAGTGTTTCGCGATCGGCGAGCAGCGCGTCGGTGCTGAGGTCGACGGTCACGCCGGATGCCTGGGCCAGGCGCCGCAGGTCGCCCACCAGACCGTCGGAAATGTCGATCATCGCCTGAGCATCGGCCTCGGCAGCCGCGCGACCCTGCCCGTAGGGCGGTTGCGGCACTAGGTGGCGACGCCGCAACTCGTCGAATCGTTCAATACCGTTGTGCCACAGCGCATACCCAGCAGCAGAGTGACCCAGTTGGCCTGCGACCGCGATTTGCGAACCGGGCCGAGCCCCGGAGCGCAGCACCGGCGCTCGCCCGGCCAGATCGCCAAGCACGGTGACCGCCACTACCCACTGCGGGCTGCTGACGAGATCTCCGCCGGCGATGCCGGCGCCAATTCGGCCGGCCTCGTCCCACAGTCCCTCTGCCAGCGCACTGGCGTCTGCGGTTGCCGTGTCGGGCGGTGCGCCGAAGGCGACGACGAAAGCGGTGGCCCGTCCGCCCATCGCCTCGAACGACCGGGAGCGCTTGATCAGCTCCTCGATGATCACCGGCGC
>DAIODV010000179.1:0-4665 GCA_036746615.1 Mycobacterium sp. | reverse complement strand
CGCCCATCGCGGCGATGTCGGCGAGGTTGGTGGCCGCCGCCTTGCGCCCGACGTCCTCGGCCGAGGACCAGTCGCGCCGGAAGTGGCGGTTTTCGACGAGCATGTCCGTGGACACCGCTACGCGACCGTCGCCGGCCGACAACACGGCAGCGTCATCACCCGGTCCGAGTGCGACCGCGTCCGGCTGGCGCCCACGCCGTGTCAGCCGGTCGATCATGCCGAACTCGCCGAGTTCGCCCAGCGTGCTCACTCCACCTCCTGGCGGGTACGTTACGACTCCGGGAGTGTAAGCGCGATGGACAACAATGAGGGGCCGTCAAGGGCCGTGCTGATCGCGGCGCTGGTGCTGGCGGTCGGTGCTATCGGCGTGGTCTTGGCGATCGCGGCCACGCGTCACCCACCTTCGCAACCGCTCGTCATCGCAACTGTTCCCGCTCCCCACGCGCAGGATCAACCGTGCCGGGCGCTGCTGGAAGCACTGCCGCAGCGACTTGGCGACTATCAGCGCGCACCCGTCGCGCAGCCGATTCCTCCCGGCACCGCCGGCTGGCGATCCGGCAGTGACAGCGAACCGGTGGTGTTGCGGTGTGGGCTCGACCGTCCAAGCGATTTCGTCGTCGGTTCGCCGATCCAGCTCGTCGACCGGGTGCAGTGGTTTGAGGTGCGCCAAGAGGGCCGCTCCACCTGGTACACCGTGGACAGGTCGGTGTATGTGGCGCTCACCCTGCCGCCAGGTTCTGGCCCGACGCCAATTCAGCAACTTTCAGAGCTGATCGACCACACCATGCCGGCCGTGCCGATCAGCCCATCGCCGCCGGGCTAACACGCGCCGATCAGCTAGCGCAGACCGGTCCCGCGTGCGAGCGCTGTTTCGACCATGGTCGCCACCAAGGTCGAATAATCCACGCCGGTGGCCGCCCACATCCTCGGGTACATCGAGATTGTGGTGAACCCGGGCATTGTGTTGACCTCGTTGATGATTGGCCCGTCGTCGGTGAGGAAGAAGTCCACGCGGGCCAGGCCTTGGCAATCGATTGCCTTGAAAGCCCGGATCGCCAATTCACGCACCGCGTCGCTGACGTCGTCGTCGATCTTGGCGGGCACGTCGAGTTCGGCTGCGTCGTCGAGGTATTTGGTCGCGAAGTCGTAGAAAGAGTCTTCGCGCCCGCGAACGCCGACCACGCGGATCTCTCCGACAGTGCTGGCTTGCACTGTGCCGTCGGGGAATTCAAGCACCCCGCATTCCAATTCGCGGCCGACAACAGCGGCCTCGACGATCACCTTCGGATCGTGTTGACGCGCACGGGCAATGGCCGCGGGCAGCTCTTCCCAGCTGGTCACTCGGCTTACGCCGATCGACGAGCCGCCGCGCGCGGGCTTGACAAACACTGGGAGCCCAAGGCTTTCGCGCTGCGCGGGCTCCAACGTCGACTGCGACGCCCGCAGCACCGCATGCGCGCCGATCGGAAGGCCTTCGGCGAGTAGCAATTTCTTGGTGAACTCCTTGTCCATGCCCGCCGCGCTGGCCAACACCCCGGCGCCGACGTAGGGCACACCGGCCAGTTCGAGCAGGCCCTGGATGGTGCCGTCTTCTCCGTAGGGCCCGTGCAACACCGGGAAGACCACGTCGACAGACGCCAACACTTCAGCCCCACCGGGCGACAGCGATACCAACTCACCGGCGCGACCAGGATTTGCGGCCAGCGCCAGCTCGGTACCCGATTCTGCGCTGACCCCAGGCAGTTGCCGATTGGTGATCGCCAGCGCGTCGGGGTCGCCGTCGGTCAGCACCCACGAGCCGCCGGGAGTGATGCCGACCGCGACCACGTCGAACCGCTGCGGGTCGAGGTTGCGCAAGATGCTGCCCGCCGAGACGCAGGAAATGGCGTGCTCGTTACTGCGTCCGCCGAATACGACGGCGACGCGGATGCGCTCAGGGCCACTCACAACCCGAGAGGCTACCGTCATGGGGTACCGGTGACGACCCGCTGCGCCCGGCTGCGCCGCGCTTGCGAGCGTCACTCCGGCTTGGTGCTGCGTCCCAACAGCAGAGCCACGGCCTGATCCACGGACAATCCCTTATGACAGACCCGGTGCACAGCGTCGGTCAGGGGCATCTCGACGTCGTAACTTGACGCCAGTGCCAGCACCGACTCGCACGACGTCACCCCTTCGACGACGTGGCCGCCGCGGGCCTGCAGCGCCGAGTCCATCGTCTCGCCCCGCCCGAGAGATTCGCCGAATGAGCGATTCCGGGAGCGGGGCGAGGTGCAGGTAGCCACCAGATCGCCGACTCCGGCCAGACCGGCCAGCGTGGTGCCTTTCGCCCCGACCGCTATTCCGAACCGCATGATCTCGGCCAGCCCGCGGGTGATGATCGCTGCCGCGGTGTTTTCACCGAGGCCCACTCCGGCCGCCATTCCGCAGGCCAGCGCGATGACGTTCTTGCAGGCCCCGCCGATCTCGGTGCCGATCACGTCGGCATTGGTGTACGGACGGAAGTATCCGGTGTTCAGCATGCGTTGCAGGGCGACCGCACGACCGGAATCGCTGCACGCGATGACGGTGGCGGCGGGCTGCCCATCGGCGATCTCGCTGGCCAGGTTAGGCCCGGAAATGACCGCGACCTGCGACGGGTCGACGGCTGTTACCGAAACAACCACCTGGCTCATCCGCATCAGCGTGTCCAACTCGATGCCTTTGGCGGCGCTGACGAGGGTCGCGCCTTCGGCGAACAGGCTTTTCCATTGCTCGAGATTGGCCCGCAGCGTCTGCGCCGGCACAGCCAGCAGCACGGTCGATGCCCGGCTCAGCGCTTCGCCCGCGTCGCCGGTAGCCCGGATGCCCGACGGCAACTGGACGCCAGGTAAGTAGACCGGGTTATGACGGGTGGTGTTGATCTCGTCGGCGACATCGGATCGCCGCGCCCAGAGCGTGACATCGCCGCCGGCGTCGGCAAGCAACTTGGCCAGCGCTGTACCCCACGCGCCGGCTCCCATCACCGCTGTCGTGCTGGCCATGGTGTGAAACCGTAGCCGAGCGACGATGCAGATCACTGGCAGGATGGCCGTATGAACGGCAGCCGAGCCGAAGCCGGGGCTGACGTCGGCTTGATCGTCGCCGTCAAGCGACTGGCCGCCGCCAAGACCAGGCTCGCGCCGGTGTTTTCCGCACCGACGCGGGAAACCGTAGTGCTGGCCATGCTGGTTGACACCCTCACTGCCGCCGCGAGGGTCGAGGCTGTGCGACACATTTCGGTCATCACGCCTGACGACGCCGCAGCCGCCGCGGCAACCGATCTCGGCGCCGAGGTGCTATCCGATCCCACGCCAGACGGCCACCCGGACCCGCTGAATAATGCGATCGCTGCTGCTGAACAAGCGGTAGCCGAATCAGTGTCCAATATCGTTGTGCTGCAAGGGGATTTACCGGCATTACAGACGCAGGAACTCGCCGAGGCGATCGCCGCGGCGCGACATCACCAACGCAGTTTTGTTGCCGACCGGCTCGGCACGGGTACCGCGGCGCTGTTTGCGTTCGGGGCCGCTCTGGAACCCCGGTTCGGGCCGGATTCCTGCGCACAACATCGACGTTCGGGCGCCATCGAGCTCACCGGAGCATGGCCCGGGCTGCGCTGCGATATCGACACACCCGATGACTTGGCTGTCGCGCGCCGCCTCGGGATGGGCCCGGTGACCGCTCGAGCTGTCGCCGCGGGCCGGTAACGACGGATGAACGGCTCCTCAACGGTGAATGGCCGTCAGCTAGTCAGTGGCAGCATCACCCAATGATGAGGAATGATCGCAAGGGTGACCGAAATCGAAGCTAGGGAAGGTAGCGCCCCAGCCGTCACGACCAGCTCAGGCGAGGCGCAGGCCGATGGGCCTGCATGGCGACCCGACGACTCAGCACCGGCCGCACCGCCCGCTGCCACAGCAGCGTTGATCAAGGACGAGCTTCCCGAGCACCGCTACCTCAACCGCGAGCTGAGCTGGCTGGACTTCAACGCTCGCGTACTGGCGCTGGCAGCCGACACCTCGCTGCCATTGCTCGAGCGGGCAAAGTTCCTGGCGATCTTCGCCTCCAACCTCGACGAGTTCTATATGGTTCGAGTCGCCGGCCTGAAACGTCGCGACGAAATGGGCCTGTCGGTCCGCTCGGCGGACGGTCTAACCCCGCGCGAACAACTACGTCGCATCGGCGAGCAGACCCAACACATCGCTAGCCGCCACGCTCAGGTTTTCCTCGACTCGGTGCGGCCCGGATTGGCCGAGGAAGGTATCCACGTCGTCACGTGGGCGGACGTGGACGAGGCCGAGCGCGAGCGGCTATCGACGTACTTCAACGAGCAGGTGTTCCCGGTCCTGACTCCGCTGGCCGTCGATCCTGCTCACCCATTTCCGTTCGTCAGCGGCTTGAGTCTGAACCTGGCGGTCACGGTCAAACAGCCCGAGGACGGCGGACAGCACTTCGCCCGAGTCAAGGTGCCCGACAACGTCGATCGTTTCGTCGAGCTCGACCAACGTCGAGACCAACACGGGAATACGGAACTGCGCTTTCTACCGATGGAAGAGTTGATTGCGGCCTTCCTCCCCGTGCTCTTCCCCGGCATGGAGATCGTCGAGCACCACGCGTTCCGCATTACGCGCAACGCCGATTTCGAGG
>DAIODV010000178.1:0-7707 GCA_036746615.1 Mycobacterium sp. | reverse complement strand
ATGCGGCGCTGCGGAATAACACCGCGGTGGCCAAGCTGATCGAATACACCAACCACCTCACCAAGCAGCACCGCGACTCGGTGCCTCGCGCAGCGGTCGAGCCGTTGGTGCTGATGCTGGCGCCGTCGGCGCCGCACATTGCCGAGGAATTGTGGCAGCGGCTGGGCCACCCGACATCCCTTGCGCACGGGCCGTTCCCGGTGGCCGACTCCGACTACCTGGTCGAGGACACCGTGGAATACCCGGTGCAGGTCAACGGGAAAGTTCGCGGCCGCATCACGGTGCCCGCCAGCGCCGACGCCGACGCGGTGGAAGCCGCCGCATTGGCCGACGAGAAAGTGCAGACGTTTTTGGCGGGTGCCACTCCGAAAAAGGTGATCGTGGTCGCCGGCCGGCTGGTCAACCTCGTGGTCTGAGCACGGTCCCAGGCGCGAGCAGACAGAGAATCGCGTTACCCAGGCCCCCCGCGTGCGATTCTGTGTCTGCTGGCGACTAGCGGGGGCGGAGCACGACCTCGTGGAGGTGCCCGTCGGCTGGGGTGGCTATCGCGTGGGCGACTGCTTCGGCGACGGTTTCCGGGCGCAGGAATTGGTCGGCGTCGTATTCGCCCCCCTCGAAGGACACCAGCTCACGCTGCATGTCGGTGTCGGTGCGACCGGGATACACGGTGGTGACCCGCAGCGACGGCTCGCTTTGGCGCAGTGAGTCGGCGAAGGCGCGCAGCGCGAACTTGCTCGCCGAGTACGACGCCATCCCCGTCGACGGCTTGCGTCCTGAGCCGGAGTTGATAAACACCACCTGACCGTCTGTACGTCGCAGGGCTGGCAGCAATGCGAGTGTAAGGGCCACTGCGCCAAGGACATTCACTTCGAAGGTGGTGCGCCATTCCTCGACGGTGGACTCGCCCACCCGGCCGGGAAACGACACCCCGGCGTTATGCACCAGCACGTCGAGTTCGCCGATGGAGCCGGTGAGTTCGGGGATCGCATCGGTGTCGGTCAGGTCGAGCGGCAGTGTGGTCGCGCCGAGGCGCTCCGCGGTGGCTTTCAGCTCAGGCGAAGGCCGTCCGGCCAATAGCAAGGTGTGCGTGGATGCGAGGGCATCGGCGATGGCGGCGCCGATCCCCCGGCTGGCACCGGTGATAAGCGCGGTTCGCATGCCTGCCAGCTTAAGGGCAGCAGCTGTTTACGCTGTTCAGGCGCGAATTGTTAGGCCTGGTCGCCCGCGGCCTGGGCGGCCGCCGGGCTCGTCACCGGCTCGCTAGACGCCAGCCGCTCCAGCGGTGCGAGCGCCTTGGTCAGTGTTTCCAGATCGGACCCACTGAGCTGGCTCAGTAAGGCCGCTAACGCGGTGATCCGGTTGGTCAACGACTCGCGGTGAACCGCCAACCCGCGCGGAGTGATGTCGACAAGCACGGCGCGCAGGTCTGACGGGTCACGCGAGCGCTTCACCAGGCCGATCTTCTCCAGCCTGCGGATCGCCACGGTCGTCGTAGGCGTGCGGACGCGTTCGTGCGCGGCGAGATCGGTCATCCGGATCGGACCCCGATCGAGCAAGGTCACCAGAATTGATAGCTGAGCCAGCGTCAAGTCGCCGGCCGCTGCGGCGCCGGCGCTGGGGTCGCCGCGGCGCAGAATCGAGAACAGTTTGGACAGCGTGCGGTGAAGACCTTCGGCCAGCTCGGTGAGCTCCGGCACCGTGGCCTCGCGTTCCGCCATAGTTCGCCAGTCTAACCTGTCTGGGAGTTCGGAGACCCAAAAACGGTTTTGCTGTCAAAGTACTTGCGACAAGAATCGCTGTAACCGCTCGGTTTTTGCGGCCTCGAAAATCTGGTCCGGCGGCCCGGTTTCCACCACTTGCCCGTGGTCCATGAAGACGACCGAGTCGGACGTCGACCTGGCGAAACCCATTTCATGCGTGACGACAAGCATGGTCATGCCGTCGGCGCCCAGATCCGCGATCAGCGCCAAAATGCCCTTGACCAATTCGGGATCTAGCGCCGAAGTTGCTTCGTCGAAAAGCATGACTTGTGGTGCCAGCGCCAGTGCGCGCGCAATCGCGACTCTTTGCTGCTGGCCTCCCGACAGTGCGCCTGGGCGGCTGTCGGCCTTGTGCTTCATGCCCACCCGGTCGAGCTGAGCCAGCGCCAGCTCGCGGGCCTCGTCGGCATTGAGGCGCTTGAGCTTGCGCGGCGCCAGCATGACGTTGTCCAGCACGCTGCGGTGCGGGAAGAGATTGAAATGCTGGAACACCATGCCAATCCGCTGCCGCAGCCGGTTGGGGTCGTCGCCCAGCACGGATTGCCCGCCGAGCAGGATGTCGCCGCGATCGGGCTCGTGCAGCCGGTTCAAAACCCGCAGCAGTGTCGACTTGCCGGACCCCGACGGGCCGATCACCGCCACCGTGCGGCCGGCCGGCGCCTCGATGTCGATTCCACGCAGTACTGCGTTCCCGCCAAAGGACAGGTGAATGTCTTTGCCCGCCAACGAAACTGACCCGGTCACGTCATCTCCTGGCTCGTCGCGGCAATCCGGTCGAGTGGGTCCTCCGGCCCGGCCGCAGGCCGGCCCCGGCGAAGTCGGTGGTCGACGAAGTTAACCAGGTGAGTCAGCGGGATGGTCAAGACCAGATAGAACGCGCCGGCGGCCACCAGTGGCGAGAGGCTGCCGGTCTGCGCGTTGAAGTCGCGGCCGACCTGAAACAGCTCGCGTTGGCCGGCGATTAGCCCGAGGAAGTACACAAGCGCCGAGCCCTTCAACAGCGCGATGAACTGGTTGACCATCGCGGGCAGCACTCGGCGGATGCCCTGCGGTACCACCACGAGTTGCATCGAGGCGCGGTAGCTCAGCCCCAGCGCCCGAGCGGCTTCCAGCTGTCCGGGCTCGACGCTTTGGATGCCGGAGCGAAAGATTTCGCCCATATATGCGGCGGCGGTGAGCCCTAACGCGGCGATGCCGAGCGGGTAGGGATTGTTGTGGGTCAGCCCGCCGACGATCGGCCCGATGCCCAGCCCGATCAGCAAAATGATCAGCACCTCAGGCAGGCCGCGGAAAATGTCGGTGTACACGCGCGCCGGCCACCGCAGCCAGCGGGCTCGCGAGATACTGGCGACCGCCAGCGCCATGCCGACCGCCAAGCCGATGACAGTCGAGCTGATCGTCAGAATCAGCGTGTTGGGCAACCCCGTTTTCAACAGCACCGGGAAGGTCTGCTTATAGAGGTCCCAGTCGAAAAACGAGTCCCGCAGTTGGGCCAGTGTGGATTTCGGCGGCGCGGCCTCGTCGATCGCACGGTGATGGCGTTCGGCGATCGCCGCGAAATCCGGCAGGTGCGGCGTCAACGCCGACTTCGAACCCGGGTGCCAGCCCCGTGGCAACGGTCGCGGAACCCAGTCGGTGTACAGGCGCGCCCAAGTGCCGTCGGCGATCACGGCGTCCAGGCCGGCGTTCAGCGCGGCGACCAACGGCTGATTGTCTTTGGCGACCGCATAGGCCACGTAGTTACCGAGGCCGAACGTGTAGCCGGCGATCGCGGCGGTATCGCCGGGCCGCATCACGTTGGTCGCCTCCATCGCCGGCGCTACCCACGCGTCGATCTGATGGGTCTTCACGCTGGTGTAGACGGTGGTGAAGTCGGGGAACTTGACCGGTTGCAAGTGCAGGGTGTCGACGACGTAGGCCTCTTCGACGGTGCCCTGCACGACCCCGATCCGCTGGCCGGGACCCAGGTCGTCGAACCCGCCGATCGCCGAACCGGACGGCACGATCAGCGATAAGTAGCCGAAGTCGTAGCCGTTGGTGAAGGTGACTGTGCGACGGCGCGCTTCTGTGGCCATGATCGACGACGAGCCGACGTCGAAGCGCCGCGACGCGACCTGGGCGAGCAGCCCGAAGAAGTCGGTCCCGACGAACGCGACCTTCAATCCCAGCTTCGCGGCGATGGCCCGCAGCAGCTCATTGTCGTAACCGGTGATGCGCCCTGCACTGTCCATGCAGCTGGTGGGAGGACCCCCCGGCTGGGTGCCGACCGTCAGCGTTCCGGGTGTATGCAGACCCAACGCTTCGATGTTCACCGAACTCAACGGCTCGACGTCGGGGGTTGTGTACTTGTCCTCGTTCGGGCGGTTGGCGGTGGCCAGCTTCCGCGGCAGGGCGATCGCGCCGTCTGCTCCCGTCGGCTTGCACAGGTTGGTGTCGGCCGACGCGACCGGAGCCGGTGCCAGACTGCACGTCAGCAGGATCGTGGCGATCAGCGCAAGCAACTTCGCGGCGTAGACCTTCATGCCCGCGAACGTACCGGCCGCTAGAACATGGCCGCCGATGTATCCGATCGTGAAAGCACGCCGCGCCGAACCAGTTCAGTCACCATGACTTCGGCCATCAGCTCGGCGCAGCCGCTGCACGCCGCCCGAGCACCGTCCGGGTCGCGGTGCCGGATGGCTGCGGTCTCGTCTTCGTCGAACGGCAGCATCTCAGCGATCACGCTGGGATAGCTCAGCAAGAACGCCTGCGGAACCAGGCCCCGCGAAGCGCGGATCGCCGCATGCAGTCGCGGCCCGGCGTACTCATCCTCAACGGCACGCCGGTATTCACGCGCTGCGCGTTGGAAGGCGCGCGGTTCTTTGCAGTTGCGCAGGATGCGCAATTGGCCGTCGAGCTGGCCAAGGATGTGTGGAGTGGGGTTCGTCGCGGCGCGCGCGGAGGCGATGCCGTTCAGCACACCGTGCAACTCGTAGTGCTCGTGGATGGTGTCTTCGTCGAAGCGTTCGATGAACGCGCCCCGGTGATAGCGAGTCGACACCAGTCCGTCGTGTTCGAGTTGAACGATCGCTTCTTGAATGGGGACGCGGCTGATGCCCAATTCGTTGGCGATTTCGTTGCGGTCGACGCGGTCGCCCGTGCGCAGCTTGCCTGTCAGCACCTGGTTGAGGATGTGCGCAACAACCTGGTCTTTTTCCTTGGCCCCGTACGTCTTTGGCATGGTGTCGCCCTATCGGCGATCCCGCCATCGACACAAGGTCTCGGCTCCCGACAGATCGTAGTCCGGGCCGGTGGCGCCGATGGTCAGCAGGCCCACACCAAGCTCGGTCAGCGCCTCGGCCTCGGCGATCAACCGCTCGGCATCCTTGCCTCCCGTTTCGCCGCCGACGGCAGCCGAGCGTTCGATGCTGGCCGGATCACGCCCCACGGTGGCGCAGTGGGAGGCAAGCACTTTCGACTTGGAGGGATAGTCGGCCGCGTTAGTGAAGCTGTGCCAGACGTCGGCATGCTCGGCAACCAGCCGCAAGGTCTTTTTCTCACCCCCGCCGCCGATCAGTATCGGAATCTGGCGCGTGGGCGCGGGATTGAGCTTGGCCAACCGGGATTTGATCCGTGGCAGCGCGGCGGCCAGATCATCCAGGCGGCTGCCCGCGGTGCCGAACTCGTAGCCGTACTGGTCGTAGTCTTTGCGTTTCCAGCCCGAGCCGATGCCCAGCACCAGGCGCCCGTCGGAGATGTGGTCGACAGTGCGGGCCATGTCGGCCAGCAGCTCAGGATTGCGGTAGGAGTTGCAGCTGACCAGCGCGCCGATCTCGATGCGCGACGTCTGCTCGGCCCAGGCGCCGAGCATCGTCCAGCATTCGAAATGGGCGCCGTCCGGATCGCCGTAGAGCGGAAAGAAGTGATCCCAGTTGAACGCGATGTCGACGCCGATGTCCTCGCAGCGGCGGACCGCGTCACGGATGGTGCGGTAATGCGGAGCATGCTGCGGCTGAAGCTGGACGCCAATGCGTGGACCGGGGGAAGTCATATCACCAACGTAGGCCGTTCGTCTCAGCTGTCGTCGAGCACTCCGCGCAGGATGTCGATCAGCGCGCGTGGCTGGTCGCTTTGCACCGAATGACCGGAGTTCTCGACGACGTGCACACCGCGGAATGTCTGCGCGCGTCGCTCGAGTTCGGCGGCGTCCTCGTCGCTGACGAAGCCAGAGCTGCCTCCGCGTACCAGCGTGATGGGTGCGGACAACGCGTCGACGTCGCTCCACAGGCTCTCGAAGTCGGGGAACTCCCGGATGGTGTCGTAGCGCCAGGTCCAGCGACCGTTGTCGAGTCGTCGCGAGTTGTGAAATACGCCGCGGCGCAACGATTTCGGGTCCCGATGCGGTGCTGCGGCGGTGGTCAACTCCAGCATGGCGGCAAAGCTGGGGAACTCCCGCTCGCCGTGCACTAGGGCGACCGTGCCGAGCTGCTCCTTGGTCATCTCGGAGTGGCGCTGTAACGCCGATGGGGTGACGTCGACGAGGACGAGTTCCCGCACCAGCTGCGGCGCGACCGCCCCCAGGCCGATCGCGGTCAGCCCGCCCAGCGACATGCCAACGACGAGATCGGCGTCCGGCGCGTGCTCACTCAGCACGGGGGCCAGGGCGGCGGCGCTGTGCTGCGGCGAGTAGTCGCCGTCCTCGCGCCACGCCGAATGCCCGTGCCCGGGCAGGTCGACCGCGATGGCCGGCTGACCCAACCCGACGATCACGGTGTCCCAGGTGTGCGCGTTCTGCCCACCACCGTGCAAGAAGATGACCCGCGGCGAGGCGTCACCCCATCGCAGTGCGCTGATCGAACCGGTGTCGATCCGCCGCACCTGCGGCAAAGGTCCTGAAACCCCTGCCTGCTCGGCGTTTTCGGGCAGCAGCGCGAACTCGTCCAGTCCAACCAGTTCGTCGTCGGAGATGGTCACTGCCGTCTGTGCCAGACTCAGGCGCCGATGATGAACTCTTCGAGCTGAGTGCGCGCGACGTCGTCGGGCAGCTGCTTCGGCGGGCTCTTCATCAGATACGCCGACGCCGGGATGACCGGTCCGCCGATGCCGCGGTCCTTGGCGATCTTGGCCGCGCGGACCGCGTCGATGATGACGCCGGCCGAGTTCGGCGAGTCCCACACCTCGAGCTTGTACTCCAGGTTCAGCGGCACGTCGCCGAAGGCGCGGCCTTCCAGCCGCACGTAAGCCCATTTGCGGTCATCGAGCCAGCCGACGTGGTCGGACGGTCCGATGTGGACGTCCTTGGTCTTGAACTCCCGCTGCAGGTTCGACGTGACGGCCTGGGTCTTGGAGATCTTCTTCGACTCCAGTCGCTCGCGCTCGAGCATGTTCAGGAAGTCCATGTTGCCGCCGACGTTGAGCTGCATGGTGCGGTCGAGCTGCACGCCGCGGTCCTCGAACAGCTTGGCCATCACGCGGTGGGTGATGGTCGCGCCGACCTGGCTCTTGATGTCGTCGCCGACAATCGGTACGCCGGCGTCGGTGAACTTCTTGGCCCACACCGGGTCGGAGGCGATGAACACCGGCAGCGCGTTGACAAACGCCACTCCGGCGTCGATCGCGCACTGGGCGTAGAACTTGTCGGCCTCTTCGGAGCCCACCGGCAGGTAGGAGACCAGCACGTCTACCTTGGCGTCGCGGAGCACTTGCACCACGTCGACGGCCTCGGTGTCCGACACCTCGATGGTGTCGGCGTAGTACTTGCCGATGCCGTCAAGCGTCGGGCCGCGCTGCACTGTCACGTTGGTGGGCGGCACGTCGGCGATCTTGATGGTGTTGTTCTCGGACGCGAAAATCGCCTCGGACAGGTCGAAACCGACCTTCTTGGCGTCTACGTCGAACGCGGCGACGAACTTGACGTCGCGGACGTGGTACTGACCGAACTTCACGTGCATCAAGCCGGGCACGGTGC
>DAIODV010000177.1:0-7741 GCA_036746615.1 Mycobacterium sp. | reverse complement strand
CGACCCTTGCGGACCAGCTGCTGAATGGTTGGCATCTACCGGCTTTCTGTGTTCGGCGTCTTGCTAGCTTGGGTGTCGCATGCGCTCAGCACCGGATTCATCCGTTGCGTCGTGGACATGCGAATTGGCCCGGCGTGCGCGCCTTAGGTCAAGCGCCTTAAGCCGCCAGGCACGAGCAACCACAATACCCGCCGCCGGTCGTGCAGGTCAAAGCGACGGTAAAGCGACCTACCGGGGCTTATTGCACGCTACGTTCGCTGCGGCGCTCCATGCCCGCCGCCAGGCGCAGCACCATGTCGGAGAACAGCGTATCGGTGTCGATCTCGTCCATCACTCCGGTCATTTCCAGCAGCACGAACCCGTGCATCGCCGACCAGAATTCCAGCGAAGCGTAATAGGCCTGCTGAATGTCGAGCCCGTAGGACGCCAGTACGTCCATCACCGGTCCAGCAGCACCGCGGGTGGCAGCCGTGAACTCCGGATCGTCACCACCTGACAGCGGCATCCGGGTGAACGCCGAGTACCGGCCCGGGTGGTGGTGGGCGTAGCTGCGGTAGGCGCCGGCCATCACCAGCACCGCATCGTCGCCGGTGCGACCGCCGGCGACGCGGTTCAGCATCGTGATGATGTCGTCGATCACCCGCATCCGCACCGCGCGGCGCAGGTCCTCCAGGCTGACGACGTGGTTGTAGAGCGACGGGCCTTTGGTCCCAAGCTGGGTCGCTAACGCATTGATAGTCAACGCGTCCCAGCCTTCCCGGTCCAGGAAGGTCAGTGCGGCGTTGACGATGATCTCGCGGCTCAGTTTGGCCGGGCGGGCCGCAGACTTCGCCCCGGTACCCGACCGACCGGACGACGACTCCCGCTCAGCTGGCATGGCTATCGCCCTTCTCGGTGGTTAATCAGCGAGAAACTCTAGTCCGCCGACAACGCCCGTGGTGAGAGCGACCCGAACTAGGGGAAGCTCGCCATCGTCCGCGGCGACCCACGTACGCTCTCTTCATTACGCGCCATGGCGAGAGGAGCCCGCGGTGAGATGGACACTCGCATGCCGAGCCTTGGCCGCGTGCGCGATCGCAATTCCGTTCACCGTGGCCGCCGGGGCGCCGACGGTGCATGCCAAAAACGGCGATACCCATGTCACCGGCGAGGGTCTCGAGGAGACGGTCGACTGTAACGGCGCCACGCTGTTGGTCGACGGCACCCGCAACGTCGTCAACGCGCTGGGGACCTGCTGGGCGGTGACGGTGATGGGCTCGGGTCACACCGTCGTCGCGGACAACGTCATCCACGACATCACTGTCTACGGCTACAACGAGTCGGTCTTCTACAAGAGCGGACAGCCGGTCGTATGGGACCGCGGCCGCGAACTCGGCATGACCAACCGCATCAGTCAGGTCGGGGGGTGAGCAGTATGCACGTGCGGGCGGTAGCCGCGCTTTCAGCGGTAGTCCTGGCGGTCGGGGTGGCCGGTTGCGCCGGCAAGAACAACACCGCGGGACCGTCAAGCACCTCTGCCAGCTCGACAAGCACAACGCCCTCGACGACCAGTACGGGCGCGCAGTTCGACATCGGCAACACGATCAACTACGGATCGCTTGGTACGACAACCACTCTCGATTGCGGCAACGGGAAGTCGCTGAACGTGGGCGGGTCCAACAACACGCTGACCGTCACGGGCACATGTGGGACCGTGAGCATCGGCGGCGCCGACAACAAGATCACCATCGACAAGATCGACAATCAACTCAACGTCGTCGGGTTCAACAACACGATCACTTATAAAGACGGAAACCCCAAAGTCGACAACCTCGGCAACGGCAACACAATCAACAAAGCCAGCTAAACCGCGGCCGCGCCGTGACGCCCGGCGCCGGCTGCGAAACGTCCCGCGCCTTCGGTGGCTTCAGCCGCTACCCGGGAAATGCTGGCGAACTCGTAGTCGATCGCCTCTGGTTCGGGTATCCCCCACTGGTGCAGCGCTGAGAGCCGATCCGATCGCATGCACTGCTGAGGCAATGCGGCGAGTTCGGCGGCCAGCTGCTCGGCGGCTTGCCGCGACTGTCCTTTGGGCACAACACGATTGGCCAGTCCGATCGCCAATGCCTCGGCGGCGTCAACCCCACGGCCAGTGAGAATCATGTCCATTGCCCGGCTCTGCCCGATCAACCGTGGCAGCCGGATGGTCCCGCCGTCGATCAGCGGCACACCCCAGCGGCGGCAGAACACGCCGAACACCGCGCCCTCCTCGGCCACCCGCAGGTCGCACCACAATGCGAGCTCCAAGCCACCGGCCACGGCATAACCACTGACCGCGGCAATCACCGGCTTGGACAACACCATTCGCGTGGGCCCCATCGGGCCGGGTCCCGTCCGGTGCACTGCGTTGGCTTCCGGTGTGCCAAACGCTTTCAAGTCCGCTCCGGCGCAAAAAGTTCCGTTATCGCCCCACAACACGGCCACCGAGGCGCTGTCGTCACGATCGAACTCTTCGAACGCCGCGACCAACGCAGCCGCCGTCGGGCCGTTGACGGCGTTGCGGGCCTCCGGTCGGTTCAGAATCACCGTGGTCACCGGGCCTTGGCGTTCTACGCGTACCGGATCGCTCATCTTGCCTCCACTAATCGGATACCGTCGCGCCGCTCGGTCAGTTCGGCGGCGAAGTCGTTGTAGGCGGCCCGCAGCCGCGCGCCCGGCCAGTCCGCAGGCAGCAATTCGGCGGGTAGCACCGGGTCGGTCAACAGGTGACGGACGATCCCAGCGGCGACCACGAATCGCGCGGGAATATCTGCGGCTTTCGACATTTCGTCGAGCAGTCGGTGACCAGTGCGAGCCCACGAGGCCAGGTCCCACAGCTGGCCGGCGAGCTCGGCGGGCGCGTCATCGCGGGCCTGCAGTACCCGCATCCGGTTTCGCAGTTGCGCGTCGAGGTCGAGTTCGAGGTTGTCCGGGCGCATCCACACTCCCTCGCGCAGTTCACCGAAGCGCTTGTCGTGCAGCGTGGTTCGCAGGACGGCGCGGGTCCGGGGATCGGTGCCGATGCTGGTGACGATCAAGGTGGTCCATGACCCGTGCCAGGGCCGCAGCTGTGGCCGCATGGCGTCGTCCTGCCTGCGCTGGCGAGCCAGCAGCCGCTCGGAGAGCCGGTAGCCGTCGGCCGATCGGATCAAGTCGCCGGCGCTGACCATCCGGGTCAAAGCAACCCGCAGCGTGGCCTCCTTGATGCCGAAGTCGTCGGTGAGCCTTACCAATTCAGCCGCGCTGGCCCACGCTGGATGCGCGCCGAGCATGACCGACAGCACCACCGACCGGGCGGTCATGCGGGCTAGCGATTTCGGCATCTGTCAGACCTGGGATGCTTGGCGGCCGTAGTCGCCGAACGGTTCGTCGCGGTGGCGCACCGCATCGCGGAAGCCGTGCTCGACGGCGTCGGCGACGAACGCGTGCCCTTCGGGAGTGTGCCGGGCGACGCCGTCGAAGATGGTGCTGACCATCCTGCTGGTGGCCACGCCCTGCTGCAGCAGCGCCGAATTGAGTGCGAGTTTGACCATGATCAGCTGGTTGACCGGCACCGCGGCGATCCGCTCAACCAGGCGCTCGGTGCGCTCGTCGAGGTCCTCGGGGTCAGGCGCCTCGACCGCCAGTCCCCACTCTGCGGCTTGCGCCCCGGTGATGCAATCCCCGGTCAGCAGAAGGCGTTTGGCGCGCTGGTCGCCCAGGCGGTGGGCCCACAATCCGGCGGCCGGCACCCCCCACACCCGAGTCGGCGGGTAACCGATCTTCGCGTCGGACGCGGCGATCACCTGGTCGGCGTGCAGCGCGATGTCGGTGCCGCCGGCCACACAATAGCCATGGATCTTGACCACGGTGGGCTTGTCCGCGTGCATCAGGCTGGAAAAGCCACGCACGAAGCGGCTCATCATCTGGTAGTCGACCATCGGGTCCCACGGCTGATCCGGTAAGTGGTTGACCGCCTGCGTTTTACCGTCCAGCACAGTTCCGTGATAGGCGCCGGTGCCGCCGGCTGAGCCGGTGCGGTCGGCGTAGGCGCTCAGGTCGAATCCTGCGCAGAAGCCCTCACCCCGTCCGGAGACCAGGATGACGTGCACGTTCGGATCCAGATCGGCACGCTCCACCAACGCGGACAACTCCAGCGGAGTGTCGGCGATGATCGCGTTGCCCTTGTCGGGGCGATTGAAGGTAATTCGGGCAACTTTGTCGGTGACCTCATAGGTCATCGTCTTCAAATTGTCGAAATCGACCGGCCTGATCGCGTGTGTCATCCCTTGATCATTGCTCGCTCGAGGATCGGCGCGAGATCCAGCCCTGCGGGCATGGTTCCGAACGCGCCGCCCCACTGCCCGCCGAGGCGGGTCGCCAAGAACGCCTCGGCGACGGCTGGATGTCCGTGGCGGACCAGCAGCGAGCCCTGCAGGGCCAGGCAGATGTCCTCGGCAACTTTGCGGCCCCGGTAGGCGATCGTCTCCAATTCGCCGAGCTGGGAGCGCAACCCGTCGATGTGGCTGTCCAACCGCGCATCTTGGCCCGCGCCTTTGGCGAGCTCGTCAAACAGTACCTCGATGCATTCCGGGCGAGTTCCCATGGCGCGCAAGGTATCCAGCGCGCTGACATTGCCGGAGCCTTCCCAGATACCCATCAATGGCGCCTCACGGTACAGCCGAGGCATACCGGAATCCTCGACATAACCGTTGCCGCCCAGGCATTCCAGCGCCTCTGCCGCGTGCGGCGTGGCGCGCTTGCAGACCCAGTACTTGCTGGCCGCCAGTCCGATCCGGCGCAGCAGCGCTTCGGTTTGGTCGCCACGGATGGCGCTGTCGGTGGCGCCGGCCATTCGCATCGCCACCATGGTGGCGGCCTCGGCCTCAACGGCGAGGTCCGCCAACACGTTACGCATCAGCGGTTGGTCAATCAGGTACTCGCCGAATGCCTTTCGGTGCTGTGCGTGATGCACGGCGTGGGTCAGCCCGGTGCGCATGCTGGTGGCGCTGCCCAGCGTGCAGTCCAGCCGGGTCAGGTTGACCATCTCGATGATGGTCGGCACACCGCGGCCTTCCTCGCCGACCAGCCATGCGGTGGCGCCGTCGTACTCGACCTCGCTGGACGCGTTGGCGTGGTTGCCGAGCTTGTCCTTCAGGCGTTGCAGCAGCATCCGGTTGCGGGTGCCGTCGGGCAGCACCCGTGGCAAAAAGAAGCAGGACAGACCGCCGGGCGCTTGGGCGAGCACCAGGAAGATGTCGCACATCGGCGCCGACGTGAACCACTTGTGGCCGGTCAGGCTGTAGGTGCCGTCGGCGTTGCGAGCGGCCTGGGTGGTGCCGGCGCGGACATCGGAGCCGCCCTGTTTTTCGGTCATCGACATGCCCGCGGTGATGCCGGCCTTCGCCGTCGGCACCTTGAGCTCCGGGTCGTAGTGCCGACTGGTCAACAGCGGCTCATAGACCGCAGCGAGTTCGGGGTTGAATCGCAGCGCCGGAACGACGGCATACGTCATCGAAATCGGGCACATGTGCGCGGCTTCGGCGGTCCACACACCTGTCTTGGCCGCGCGGACCACGTGCGAACCAGGCCGGTCGTCGGCCCAGGGCGCAGCGTGTAGGCCGTGTTCGATCGCGACGTGCATCAGCTCGTGGTAGGCGGGGTCGAATTCGACCTCGTCGATGCGATGGCCATAGCGGTCGTGGGTATGCAGCACGGGCCGGTTGCGGTCGGCCAGCTCACCCCAGCGTTGCGCTTTCTTCGACCCGGAAATCGCACCGACCGTCGTCACCTCATCGAGGCCCCACTGCCCGCCTTCGCGGATCAGCGCCTCAATGAGCACCGGCGAGGATGCCGGGTTGTGCTCCTCCAACGGCGGGACCTGGTTAGTGACGACATGAGTATCTGACATGCCGCCCATGTTACATTTTTTCTACAGCCGCACAAGACGTGTAATGTTCAGCGGGGATGGGCTTCGAAGAACTCCCAGAGCTTCGCGGTGGCGAAGCCGGGCCATTGGTGGCCGCCGCCGTCCACGGTGATCAGGACCACGCTGCGATTGTCGGGGCATCCAGCGGTCGACGTGGTGACCGGACCGCTGGTCGTGGTGGCGGGGGCATTGCAGTGATTGACGTTGCGCCAGAACGCATTCAGTTGCGACACCGGTGGCCCATTGATGTGGGCCACGCCGGCGCCACGGCCGCCGTTGTAGCGAATCAGGTGATCGGCGGTGCCATGGATGTGCATGACCGACGTCGGGTGCGGCGACTCGCAGGCGTTCAGCTGGGTGGCCGAATCCGGGCCGATCGCGGCGAAGATCGCCGTCTCGCAGGCCAGCGTGTACGACATGATGCCGCCGTTGCTGATGCCGGTGGCATAGACCCGGCGCTCGTCGATGCTGACGTTGCGGCTGATGTCGGCGACCGCGGCGGTGATGAAGCCGACGTCGTCGACGCCTTCCTTGGCGGGCCGACCGCAGCAGCCACCGCCGTTGACGTTCCATGCCCGGTTGAGACCGTCGGGATAAGCGACGACGAACTTGGACGAGTCCGCCAAATCATCCCAGCCGTATGCCTTTTCGGCCTGGGCGCCGTTACCGAAGCCGCCGTGCAGCATGACCACCAGCGGGGCTGATGCGGGTAATCCTTTCGGCTTGTAAAGCCGGTAGGTGCGGTCGTGTCCGCCGATGCTGATCGTGTGCACGCTGGTGCCGTCGACGAAACCCGATGGCTTGGCCGTGTCCCTGCCGAAGCAGCCCGCGACTAGCAGTACAACGCCGAGAACTGCGACGACCCGCGCGGCCATGGCATACGCGTCCTCAGCTCACACGGTCACGAAGGAAGGCGATGTCGTCTTTGCGGCCCTCGTCGGCCGTTTCGCAGACCACCGGTGCACCCGCGGCCCGGACCACTGCCACCAACAGTTCGGGATCGATCTGCCCGGTGCCGAAGTTGGCGTGCCGGTCGGCGCCTGAACCCGCCGCGTCCCTGGAGTCGTTGCAGTGCACGAGATCGATGCGGCCGGTCAATGCCTTTATCCGGTCGACGGCGTCGATCAACGTCTCACCCGCCGCCCATGCATGGCAGGTGTCCAAGCAGAAGCCAATTCCCTTGTCGCCGATATGATCCCAGAGCCGACCAATGGTGTCGAAGTAGCGTGCCATCGCATGGTCGCCGCCCGCGGTGTTTTCCAAGTACACCTGGACGTCGGTTTCGAGGTAGTCCAGCGCCTTGACCCAGCGCTCGAAGCCGGCCTGCATGTCGTCATCGTCGGCGTGACCGCCGTGCACGATCACCGCCGTCGCATTGATTTCTGAGGCGGCGTCGCAGGTGTCTTGGAGGATCTTGCGCGACGGGATGCGGATGCGGTTGTTCGCCGATGCGACGTTGATGAGATACGGCGCATGGACATACAGCGGGATGGTCGACGCCTTCAGCGTCTCGGCGTCGCCGCGCGGCTTCGGCTTCTTCCAGCTTTGCGGGTTGCCGAGGAAGAACTGCACCACGTCGGCGCCGTCTGCCTGCGCCGCGGCCAGGGGATCGTCTTGGTGGACGTGCGAACCAATAAGCACGTCGGCCAGTCTAGTGCGACGAGCAGACAGAGAATCGCACTGCGGGACGCTCGATCGTGCGATTCTGCGTCTGCTCGCGATAGAAAAAAGCCCCCGCCGAAGCGAGGGCTTTTTCTCGATTGACTTACCGGTAGTCGGAGTAGCCGTAGTCGTCCAGCGGAACCGCAGCACCGG
>DAIODV010000176.1:0-7746 GCA_036746615.1 Mycobacterium sp. | reverse complement strand
GGGTCGAGGATGCGGCGGTACTTCGCATGCTCGGGCGGATCGATTTGCAGCGGGATCATCGGGCGGATGTTGCCGAGATTGACCGCATCCATGTTCGACGAAAACACCTCAGTGCGTTTGAGTGCCATCTCAATATCGGCCAGACGGCTGAGGACCACCGCCGACGGCGACCGGAACACGGGGTTCGATTCGCGCAGCGCCTTGTACATCGGTTGCGGCTCCGCGAGACCCATCGTCGCCTGATCGATGAATCCTTCGGTTTCTGTCATGTGGTCAGCGTGACACCAACATCGCTATTTAGGCAATGATTGATTAATTGGACAATGCCCGCTGATGAAAATCTATTGCGGGGCGGGATGGCGCACGAACGCCCGCGACTGGGTGAACGCCCTGATGCCGTCGACCCCGAGTTCACGGCCGAGACCCGATTGGCCCACCCCGCCGAACGGCAGCCGCGGATCCTGCGCGGCCATGCCGTGACAGTTGATGCTCACCGTGCCGGCGACCAGCTCCGCGGCGACCCGGTCGGCCAGTGCGTCGTCACCGCTCCAGATCGACGCGGTCAGCCCGAAGTCGCCCGCATTTGCCGCAATGACCGCGTCATCCAGATCCCGATAGCCGAAGATCGGCAGCACCGGCCCGAACTGCTCCTCCGTGGCCAGCGGCGCATCGTCAGCCAGATCCGTCACTACGGTCGGCAGCACGAAATGCCCGCCGGCATCAGCGTCGGCCTCGCGAAGCACCCCGGCGGTCCGGACCGTCGCGCCGCGCGCGGCGGCGTCGGCGACCAGCGTGGTCACCCGGTCGCGTCCGGCGGCGGTGTGCATCGGCCCGAGGGTCACCTCGTCGGCGAGCCCGTCGCCGACCACCTCGCGCCGGCAACGCGCCAACACGGCGTCGGCCAGCTCATCAGCTTTGTCGGCCGGCGCGTATAGCCGTTTGATCGCCATGCACACCTGACCGCAGGTGGTGTAGGTCGCCGCGAACAGCTGCTCGACCAGATTGTCGGTAACGCTGATGTCCGGAGCGATGATCGCCGGGTCGTTGCCGCCGAGTTCGAGCAGCACCGGGGTCAGCCGCGGCGCGGCGGCCGCCATCACCGCGCGGCCCGTGGCCACCCCGCCGGTCAGCGAGATGACGTCGATGCCGGGGTGTGTGATCAGTGCCTGGGCCAGTTCGCTGCCCGGACCTGCGAGCACATTGACCACACCGGGTGGCAGCGCCGCGGCGAAAGCCGCGCCGAACTGCAGGGCAGCCAGCGGACAACTCGGCGGCACCTTGAGCACCGCGGTATTGCCCGCGGTCAATGCCGACGACAGCTTGGTCATGGTCAGTGCGAGTGGCCAGTTGAACGGCAACACCAGGGCCGCCACTCCGTACGGCTCGTGCTGTAGCCGTGGGTAGCCCGACTGCGGGTCGATGTGTTCGGGCGCCAGCGCTTCCTCGGCGAACGACCCGAGGATTTCCGCCAGCATCGGCGCTGTGTCGATTTCGAGGCGCGCCTCGGCGAGTACCTTGCCGTGTTCGCGGGTGTAGAGCTGCGCAGCGTCGCTGCGAGCGAGTTCGCCGGCTGCCGCAGCGGCGGCCGCGGTGACGGCGGCGACGCGTTCGGCGACGTCGAGCGCGCGCCACCCGGCCGCGGCCCGACGTGCGGCCTGTACCGCGGCGTCGAGCTGGTCGAGATCTGCAGCCGGCGCGTGGCCGACAATCTCGGCCGGACGCGCCGGGTTGTGGACCGGGTAGCTCGCGGCGGCGCCGGGCTGCGGCTCGCCGCCGATCGTGAGGCTCGCAGATGCTTCAGCAGATGTTGCGGTCATGTGCTGCCTCCTTGACCAGGTGCGCTCGCCCCGCAATGGTAAGTCTGTATGACGCAGATCACAGAGTCTCTGCCGTGAAGGCCGTGGTGTTGCGGCAGGTCGGCCAACCGACTGCCGTCGAAGAGCTCGCGCTGCGGCCGCTCGGCCGCCACGAAGTCCGGGTCCGACTGGCCGCCAGCGGCGTGTGCCACAGCGATTTATCGCTGCGCGACGGGTCGATCCCAACGCTGCTGCCAGGCACGCTCGGCCACGAGGGCGCCGGGGTCGTCACCGAGGTCGGCAACGACGTCACCACTGTCGAACCGGGTCAGCACGTGGTGCTGACGTGGAATGTGGCATGCCGGTCTTGCCCGCATTGCCTACGCGGCGACGCCCAGTTGTGCGACCACGCATACGACCATGCCTACGGCGCGCCATACGCCGAAAGCGCTGCCGGCCCAGTGTGGCCCGGGATGGGCGTCGGATCGCTGGCCGAAGAGACGCTGCTTCCCGCCGCGGCGGTGGTGCCCGTCGACGAGTCGCTGCCCCTCGATCTTGCCGCGTTGCTAGGTTGCGGCGTCACCACCGGAGTCGGCGCGGCGATACGCACGGCGGCGATCCGCCCTGGGGACAGCGTGCTGGTAATCGGCTGCGGCGGAGTGGGTTTGGCAGTGATCCAGGGCGCCCGGCTGGCGGGCGCGGCGCGGATCATCGCCGCCGATCGAGTCGCCGCACAGCTTCCCACCGCCGTCGCCAACGGCGCGACGGAGACCATCGACGCGAGTGAAGTCGACCTCGCCACCGCCGTGAAGGATCTCACCGGCGGCGCGGGCGTCGACCACGGCATCGAAGTCGTGGGCAAACCCGCGACGATCCGCGCGGCTTACGAAGCCACCCGCCGCGGCGGCAAGGTCACCCTGGTTGGGGCCGCGGGGATCGAGGAGGAAGTGGCGTTTCCCGCGCTGTCATTGATGGCCGACGGCAAGACAATTCAGGGCAGCGTGTACGGGGCCAGCGACCCGCCGCGCGACATCCCGGCGCTGGCGAACCTTGCCCAGCGAGGCCTGCTCGACCTCGAGGCGTTGGTGACCCGGCGAATCGGCCTCGACGACGTCGAGACCGCGTTCACCGACATGGCCGCCGGACGGGGCGCGCGCAGCGTCGTCTGCTTTTAAAGCGTCCCCGTGATCGAATACATATCGGATACATAAGGCCGTTTTGCCAGGATCTGGCGATACACTTTGTATCAGATTTGGCAGCCCCGGCCCCGATAAGGTGACTCAATGACGCCGAAGCCCGACGCGGATTCAGCCGCGCCAGCTCGTCGCGCGCAGATCATCGAGGCCGCTCGTGCAGCTATCGAGGAGCACGGGCCGGGTGCGTTGACGGGTCAGATCGCCCAACACGCCGGGTTGGCACGTCCCAATGTCTACCGGCACTTCGCCAGCAAGGACGACCTCGACGTCGCGCTCGCCCGCAGCGCGTACAAGGAGCTACGCGCCGAGATCCGCACCCGGTTAGACCTGTCCGGAACCCCGATCGACGTCATCCGCGCGCCGATTGAAGCACAGGTCCGGTGGGCGGACCATCACCAAAATCTGTACCGGTTCCTCGTTAGCCGCGGGCATCAGCGCAGTTCCCCACAGCGCAACGCGGCACGCCGCGACCTCGCCGCCGAACTCACCGAGGCCGGGGCGCGCTACTTTCCCCACTTCGCTGACGACCCGGACGCTGCTGAGGTAATCCTCGTTGCGCTGATCGGGCTGGTCGATGCATCGGTCCTGCGCTGGCTGAGCGCACGCACTGAAAAGCGGGAGCACCTCATCGATCGGCTGACCAGCCATGCGTGGCTGATCATCGACCATCACCTACGTGGCGTCGGCGTCAACCTCGACCCCGTGCTGCCTCTGCCGCAACCGGTCGCGGGCCATTAATTAAGTCACGCGAACCCTGGCCCCGGCCTAGCGGGCGATTCGCGGCGCTCAAACCCCTTGCCCTCATGTTGATACAGCATGTATCGTCACTCGCAGTGATACATCGTGTATCGCCAGATTGAAGGGGCTCGGCGTGGTGGCGGGTGTAGCGATGACGGACGCACTGATGTTTGGCTGCGTGTGCGACCGCTGCGGTCGGCTGTATGTAGAAACGTGTTTTCCGCACGGCTGCCTATGCCCGAGCTGTTATCGCGGCGGATCGGACGTCGCTGAGCCGGAGCAGCTGATCGAACGCACTCGCCAGACGGGCCTCAGCGACCCCTATAGCCAGCGGGACCGATTGGCGATACAGTTTGTATCACCCGTTATCAGCGCCGCCCCAATGAGGTGAGTGAGTGACGTGACACCGCCCAACGCTCGCACGGATTCCCCGCCGCTTATCCGGTACGACCAAATTCTCGATGCTGCCCGGGCCGCGATCGAGGAGCACGGCCCCGACGCGTTGACCGGCCAAATCGCCGAGCTTGCCGGGTTGGCCCGCCCCAACGTCTACCGACATTTTTCCAGCAAAGATGACCTCGATCGCGCGTTGGCCCGCAGCACTTATCGCGAGCTGCGCGGCAAAATCGAGGCTCGTCTCGACCAGCCCGGTACCCCGCTTGAGATAATCCGCGCGCTTATCGCGACCCAGGTCAACTGGGCGAATGACCACCCAAACCTGTACCGGTTTCTGGTCAGCCACGGCTACCAACGCCGGTCTCATGAGGTGGTCGAGCAAAGCGACCTCGCCGCCGAAATCAACGCGGCAGCAGCGCGCTATTTCCCGCGTCTCGCGGACTACCCCGAGGTCGTCGAGACGACGATCGTCGGGCTGATCGGACTTTTCGATGCGTCCGTCCTGCGGTGGCTCAGCCGGCCGGTCGGCACCCGTGAGCAACTCATCGACCGACTCACTGCCCAGGCGTGGCTGATCCTCGAAGAGGACTTACACGAGTTCAGCATCGACGTCGACCCTGCCATGCCGCTACCCCAGGCCGCGGCAGGTCTGTAGTCGTTAGAGGCTCTGCGAGCCCAGGATCTTCGTTCTATTCGCGACGTCACGTTGGTGTCGACGCTTGGGAAGGAGACGTGCGTGGAGGCGGCAGAGGCGATTGCTCTGGTGTCGGATTTGGTCCGGTACCGGGGTTTGGATTATCCCAGCGACGGGTTGGAAGCGGTTGCCTTCGAGGCAGGTTGGCGGGTTTACGCGCCCGTCGACATCGACGAGAGCAGCCCCGTCGCTTTTCTCGGCATGCCGGTCGACCGGTCGGTGTTTTTGGTGGGACACTCCGGGCGCATCGAAGAAACGTCGACGTCGATTCCGCCCCGACGGGCCCACGAGCGATTTATGGAACAGGAAGCGGAGCTCAATGCGGACGTTCCGCTGACCATCGGCGGGTCCACCGCCGCTGACACTGCGCGGGCCGACACCGGAGGACAACACACCTTAAACCTCAGCGATGAGAACCCGATTGCCGCCGAAGCCACCCGGATGCTCGAGCCGGTCGCCAAGCAGCTGGCCCAACTCGGTCCGTCTGGCTGGGAACACTTTTCAGCGGTGTTCGCCTTCACCGTCTCCGCCGAAGTTGCCCAGCTGCGGTTCGGATTCGGTGAACAAAGTGGCCTGGTGCCGGTCCCGGTCTCGATTGCCCAGCTCGTGCGCCAGCAACGCGAAGTAGCGGCGTCCATGCCGGCCGGGCCGTGGTGGCGGCTGGTGCTGACTGGGACCAACGGCGGCCAGATCAGTGCCGACTACGACTACGGCGACGAACCGTTTCCCGATGACCAACTGCTGGCATCCGAGCACTATCGCAACGACATCGATGCCTACCCGCGTGATCGAATTCCGGTGTGGCTCGCCGGATACATCGCCGGGCCAGCCGCGCAGGGCCGCGACCCGCAGCGGGCCGCCGTCACAGCAGCCGCCGACATCGATGCCGGACGCACTGCCATTGCCGCTGAAGACTTTCCGGCACTGCCGGACCTCTGGTCGCGGTGGGCAGCGCTTTCGGCTGCATATGTCGGCGTCAAATCCGAATGGGGTCCACGCATATTCCCCGGCTATGCCTGGTACGAAAGCGACCGGCGCAGCGGATCAACCTTGTATCCATTGCCCGGGGACCGCGCCGTGTTGTCCGGCGGGAAATGGAACTCGGCGCTGCTGGAAGCCGCATACAACGGTGGCCGACCGCTGCCCGACCTGTACACCGGGGCGCCGGCCTGGGTCAACGACACAGTGCTCAACGCACGGATCCGCAACGGCCTGCTGAGTTTTTTTTTCTGGTCGACGCAGGGCCGCTGGTATCGAGGCACCACCGACACCGTCGGCGACCTCGACGTACCACTTCCCCCGGTGTGGACCGACGACGCAACCGTCCAGGCGATGATCAGCCAAACCGGCTCCGGCACCGAGGAGCAGTGCTGCAACCTGTTGGCCGCCTGCACTCGTCGCAGCGCTAGCAATGACGACGTCGCCGCGATCTTCACGAACCATCCCGACGCCGATGTACCCGCCGCGGTCAATCAGCTCAGTCTGGCTGGCGTACTTGCCCTTTGACCTACAGACGTGGGAAGTTTTCTGCAACAGCGCCGGCCAGCCCGAGATACCCCTGGCGGGTGGCTGATTTGAGCATCTCGAAGTCGACATCGGCGCCCTCCGCGAGATGCGGATCAAACGGGATGAAATGAATCGATCGGCAACGTGACTCAAAAAATTCGTAGACCTTACTGAGCTTCATCGGGACTGCGCCAGGCCGGGCCGCGCTGAGTACCACATGGCCTTCGCGTACCAAGTCCGAATGTCCATGCTGCATCAGCCAATCCAGCGTTGCCGACGCGCTGCGCACGGCATCTATCGCCGGTGAGCTCACCAGCACGATCGAGTGCGCCAGATCGAGCACACCGGCCATTGCGGAGTGCATGATGCCAGTACCGCAGTCAGTCAGGATGACGTTGTAGAAGTAGCCCAGAATGTCGACGGTGCGTCGATAATCCGCTTCGTTGAATACGCTTGCGGCGGCTGGATCTTCTTCACTTGCCAGTACTTCCAGCCGGCTGACCGCCATTCGGGTATGGCAGCGGACATCGGCGTAGCGGCCGATGTTCGGGTCGCTCAACAGGTCGCGCACAGTCGATCTCGTGGAGCTGTCATGGACACGCTCGGCCAGCGTTCCACGGTCGGGATTGGCGTCCACCGCGATCACCCGATCGCGGCGGATCATCGCGAGCGCCGAACCCAATCCCAGTGTGGTCGTGGTCTTTCCGACACCACCCTTGACAGAGAGCACCGCGATGCGGAAATCACCGGCGAGCGGCTGCCTAATCTGAGCGAGCAGATCCTCCTGTGAGCGTTCCTTGCGTGAATCGCCGGGGTTAACGTGCCCGCGCGTCGCTCGGTGCACGGCGCGGCGCCAGCCCGATTGCGGCGCAAACTTTCGCCGATCCACCAGCCTCGCCTCGTCGAGCGACGGTGGTAGCCGAAATGTCTGCATTGCGTGGGCCTCTGGGGGTGCTGAGGCGGGCGGCGGCGGCATGCCTTCTCGCCAATACTGTTGCCAGTTGGGCGCGGACGGCGCGGGCGGTGGAGGTGGCGGCCAGGGCGGCATTCCCGGCGGAGGAGGCCACCAACGTGGGGGCGGAAAGCCACCGGAGGTCGGCCAGCCCGGCGGTGGCGGCGGCGGGGCTAGCGGCGGACCTGGCGGCAACCCCGACGGTGGTTGCCCAGGCGATGGCCCTTCTGCCGCTGGCGCAGGCATTTCCCGGGAGGACTGTTGCGGCTCAATCGTGTTCGGTACGCCGTTTGTGGCGCCCGGCGGGAGCTGATCCTCCTCAGAGTGCTTCGGCGACTCAGACACCGGCGGTTCGTCTCGGTGTCGGTGCTTACCGGCGGTCTGCTCGCGGTCCGGCACCGCCGGATCTCGGGTCACCTGCTCGCCCGATCGGCGGTCGTCGTACTCGACGGTCATCGCAGGGGAATA
>DAIODV010000175.1:0-7787 GCA_036746615.1 Mycobacterium sp. | reverse complement strand
TGCCGGCGTAGTCGGCGTGGCCGGGCCGCGGCCGGGTCAGCGGCGCGTTGCGCGCCCCACCTTCCTGGTCGAGCTGGCCCTGGTCGACGGGGTCGGCGGCCATCACCGTCTCCCACTTCGGCCATTCGGTGTTGCCGATCTCGATGGCGATCGGCCCGCCGAGGGTCACACCGTGCCGCACTCCGCCGCGGCCATAGCCCAGGCGGCGGCGGGCCAGCTGGTCCCCGATGGCATCAGAGGTCACGCTGACACCGGCCACCATGCCTTCCAGCACGGCCACCAGAGCCCGGCCGTGAGATTCACCAGCAGTGGTCCATCGCAACACGTGTCCCATCTTCCCACGACACGCACCGCCAGCGAAAAAGCCTCAGGGGCGGCGTCGCAGCGCGGTGAGCTGCCAGATGCCCAGCACAAGCATGACCCCGCCCGCGTCGGCCAGCGCCCAGTTGCCCGCGGCGCTAAGCGGCAACCAGCCGAGGAACGCCGAAGCCAACGTGATCGGCGCCAGCAGGAAGTTGGTCACCACGAACGCGGACACCAGTGCGCCGGTCGTCGGGCGAACCCGGTTCAGGGCGAGCAGCAGGACCGGCCCGAAGACCAGGAACGATAGCCCGCCAGCGAGAAGCACGGCCCGCGGCACGTGCCACCAGTCGGCCAGTGGTCGGCTGCAAGCGGCGACAGCTCCGCCCGCAACGGTCCAGAAGACAAGATCGGCGCGAAGCGATCGCCAGCGTGCGACGTCGGCGTGGCGGGAACTTCTCGAAATAGTTGCAGTTGTCATGCGCTCATGCTGCCGCGACAACCGCTGCCAACTCGACCAGCGGCACTGCCAGGGACTGCCAGATCAGCCCACAACCGCTTAGCTGTAGTGATATCGCGCTTGGAGGATTTGCAGGTCATCGCCGACGACGCGGTAGACGAGCCGGTGTTCCTGAGTAATCCGCCGCGACCAGGCGCCGACCAGACCGTATTTCAATGGCTCCGGCTTACCGATGCCTTCCTGCGGCGACCGGCAGGTGTCCGCGATGAGCTTGTTGATCCGCTTAAGCACTGCACGGTCGACGGTCTGCCAATAGAGGTAGTCGTCCCACGCCTGAGGCGAGAAGACGATGTTCACTCGGTGAGTTCGCCCCGGATTCCGCGGCCCCTGTCCAGGGCGTCAGCGGCGTCCAAGAGCCGGCGGGCGTTCGCCGGGGACTGGAACAGGTACGCAGTCTCTTGCCACGCTTCCCAGTCATCCGCGGACATCAGCACAGCGCGGCCGGCCTTGGACGTGATCTCAACCGGTGTTCGGTCGGCATTCACCTTTTCGATCAGGGGAAACAGGTTCTTGCGCGCCTCGCTCGCTGTGATTGCCACGCACATCCTCCTTGCTAGTGGTACAAGATATGGTACCAGTGACTTACAGCTGGGCCAGGCCCAGTGCTGCGGCGCTGGCCGCGCACATCGACGGACCGTGCGGCAGGGTCGTCGCCGACCAGCCGAGCCGAGCCACTCCCCCGATCACTGCAGTCAGCAGCGGCGCGCCGATCGCCGCGAGCAGCCACACGTCGCCGCCGAAGCAGCCGGTCAGCGCGCCCAGCCCGAGCGCGAGCTTCACATCTCCGGCACCCATCGCCGCCGGTGCGACTTCATGGACCAGCAGATACACAGTCGTCAGCAGCCCGGCCCCCAGCGCAGCGGCGGGGCCGCGGCCCGAGCCAACGGCGAGCAGCATGATCACCGCGAAGCCCGGCAAAGTGAGCCAGTTGGGCAGCCGCCGGTGGCGGATGTCATAGCTGGTCAGCGCTCCCATCCACAGAACCGCGGATGCCATCAGCATGCGCGGGACGCTAGCCCAACGCGGCGATCATCGCCCCTCGCGGCGCAGGCAGGCCTGTGAATTGTTCGACTTGCGCGAACGCCTGATGCAGCAGCATCTGCAGGCCGCTGATCACCTTGCCGCCGCCTGCGCTGACCGCTTCGGCCAGCGGCGTCGGCCAGGGGTCGTAGATCGCGTCCAAGAGCACCGGCACCCGCGCCAGAGTCTGCGCATACTGTGCCGCGATGTCGGCCGGCAGCGTGTTGACCATCACCGTCGGCTCTTCAAGCGGCTTGCCCAGCTCGCGGAATCGGGTCGGCACGCCGACCTTCGCGCCCAGCTCCACCAGCCGCGCGGCCTTGTCCGCGTTGCGGGCCACTACGGTGATATCGCTGACACCCAACTCGGCCAACGCCACGATCGCGGCCGGCGCGGTGCCGCCGGACCCCGCGACCACTGCCCGGCCCGACGCCGTCCCCAATGCTCCCTTGACGCCATCGATATCGGTGTTGTCCGCACGCCAGCCGCGCGGAGTTCGCAGCAAGGTGTTGGCCGACCCGACCAGCTCGGCCCGTTCGGTGCGCTCGTCGGCGAACTGCAGCGCAGCGAACTTTCCCGGCATCGTCACCGAGACCCCGACCCACTCCAGCCCGAACCCGCCGACGACGTCGGGCAGTTCGTCGGCGCCACACTCGATGCGTTCATACGTCCAGTCGACGAGGCCCAGCGCGCGGTAGGCGGCCAGGTGCAGTTGCGGAGAGCGGGAATGCGCGATCGGCGAGCCGAGCACCCCCGCTCGTCTAGCGGGCGCTATCGAGGACACCGTTGCGCTTGGCCAGCTCGATGTTGGCCAGATGCTGTTGGTAGTCGCGGGTGAACAGCGTCGTGCCCTGCGCGTCGATCGTGACGAAGTACAGCCAGTCACCGGGTTCGGGATGTTCGGCCGCTTTGAGGGCGTCGGTGCCGGGCGAACATATCGGCGTCGCTGGCAGCCCTTCGGAAACGTAAGTGTTCCAAGGGGTTTGCTGCGCGCGGTCGGCGTCCGTGGTGGCCACTTCCCGACGGTCCAGCGGATAGTTCACCGTCGAGTCGAACTCCAATGTGCGGTGCTCGGCCAGCCGGTTGTAGATGACTTGCGCGACCTTCGGGAAGTCCTGCGGTTTGGCCTCACGCTGGACCAGCGATGCGACCACCAAAACGTTGTAGGGCGACATGTTCATCGCGGTCGCGGTGTCAAGCAGCCCCGATTTCACATACATCCCTGTGCTAGCGCTGATCAGCGTTTCCAGGATCGCCTGTGGGGAGCCCGACGGGTTGACGTTGAACGTTCCTGGCGCGATCAGGCCTTCGATCCGGCGGTGGTCGTCGCCCATCCGAGTGACTGGGTCGACGGCCCATGCCGGTACCGAAAGCGAAGCGAGCGGGGTCTTTTCGGCTGCCGAGCGCAGGTCGTCGGCAGAGACGCAGTGCTTGTCCCCATCGAGGTCGACGCAGGTGGCGTGAGAGATCATCGTGAAGATCCCGGGTGTGGTGGCTTTGGTCTTGACGTCGGCGGTGTCTTCGAGTTGCTGGCCCTCGGGGATGACCAGCTTGCCCACCCGGCTCTCCGGATCGGTGATCCGCTTCACCGCAGACGACGCCGGAAGTTCGGTGCGCATCCGGTAGTAGCCGGGCTGGATCGACGAGATCTTGTCATTGCCTTCCGCGGCCGCGAGGAATGCTTTGACCGTGCGGACGACGTCGTGGTTGTGCAGCGTCTCGCCGATCGTTGTGGTCGAGTCGCCGGCGTGAACCTGGATCACCAAATCCTTTTTGCCGCTACCGGAGTAGTCATTCTGCGAGCCGAAGCTGTGCCACAGTTTGGAGCCGACGAACACGGCGGCCACCACCACGACAACGAGTAGGCCGAGGGCTAATCCCCGGGCAAAGCGCCGGCGACGACGGCCACGTTCGGCACGCAGCCGTTCGGCGCGCGAGCGCCCGCGACGCGACGGCCCAACCGCCACAGGTTCGGCCCGGATGCGTCCTCGGCCGTCAGACACCGTTGACCTCCCCGGGCAACATCGCGCGGCGTTCGTCGAGCCAACCCTGCAGGATCGCCACCGCGGCCGCCTGGTCGATGACCCTACGCTGGCCCTTGGCCCGAATCCCCGCCTCCCGCAGTGATCGCTGGGCGGCGACGGTGGTCAGACGCTCGTCGGCCAGCCGCACAGGAATGGGCGTAATCCGGCGGGCCAGTTCATTAGCGAGCTCGATCGCATCGTTGGCCGATGGGCCCGTGCGGTCGGCGAGGGTTCGCGGCAGCCCCACGACCACCTCGACCGCCCGCAGCTCGGCGACCAGCTCGACGAGTCGCCGCAGATGCTTGCCCGAGCGGTCGCGGCGGACCGTTTCCACGGGTGTGGCGAGGATGCCGTCCGGGTCACTAGACGCCACGCCGATGCGCACGCTGCCGACATCGATGCCGAGACGCCGTCCGCGTCCCGGATCGTCCGCGGTGGGCCGATCCGGCAGGCGGTGTGAGGAGTCCACTCAGCCGACCCGCGCTATCTCCGCTCGCACCGCATCAAGCGCAGCGTCGATACCCGATGCGTCCTTCCCCGAGCCCTGCGCCAGGTCGGCCTTGCCGCCGCCGCGACCGTCCACAGCTCCGGCGAACTGCTTGACAAGATCGTTCGCCCGGATGCCCAGGTCCTGCGCGGCCGGGTTGGCGGCCACCGCGTATGGCACGCTGCCGCCTTCGCCCTCAGCGATCAGCGCGACCACCGCCGGGTCGTTGCCCAACTTGCCGCGGATATCCCCCACCAGTGAGCGCAGATCCGCCGCGGTCATTCCGCTCGACATCCGCTGCGCCACAAGGCGGACGTTACCGACGCGCTGCGCACCGGCCGCCGCATTGACCGCGGCCGACCGCGCCGTCGCCAGCCGGGTGCGTTCGAGTTCCTTTTCCGCGGCTTTGAGCCGGTCGACGAGGTTCGCCACGCGAGCGGGCACCTCTTCCGAAGGCACCTTCAGCGACGAGGCCAGCCCGGCCATCAGCGCGCGCTCCTTGGCCAGGTGCCGAAACGATTCCAGCCCGACATAGGCCTCTACCCGACGGACACCGGAGCCCACCGACGACTCGCCCAGGATCGTCACCGGGCCGATCTGCGCCGAGTTGTGGACATGCGTGCCACCGCACAGTTCCAGCGAGAACGGGCCGCCGATCTCCACGACCCGCACCTGGTCGGGATAGCTCTCCCCGAACAGCGCCAACGCTCCCATCGCCTTGGCCTTGTCGAGCTGCTCGTTAAACGTGTGCACCTCGAAGTCGGCTTGCACCGCCTGGTTGGTCACCTCTTCGATTTGGGTGCGCTGCTCTTCGGTGAGCGGGCCCTGCCAGTTGAAGTCGAACCGCAAATAGCCCGGACGGTTCAACGAGCCGGCCTGAACAGCGTTGGGCCCCAACACTTGTCGCAGCGCTGCGTGCACCATGTGGGTTCCGGAGTGGCCTTGGGTGGCGCCTTTCCGCCAGCCCGGCTCGACGGCAGCGGTCACAACATCGCCCTCGACGAATTCTCCGGACTCCACGTTGACCCGGTGCACCCACAGGGTTTTGGCGATCTTCTGCACGTCGGTGACCGCGGCCCGCGCGCTTTCACTGGCGCCGGTGCCGCTGATGGTGCCCACATCGGCGACCTGTCCGCCCGACTCGGCGTAGAGCGGCGTGCGGTCCAGCACGAGTTCGACTCGATCGGCTCCGGCCCCGCCATCTAAGCCGTGCGCCACGACCGGCACCCGCTTGCCGTCGACGAAGATGCCCAGGATTCGGGCCTGCGACGTCAATTCGTCGAAGCCGGTGAATTCGGTGGGCCCGGCGTCGACCAGTTCGCGGTAGGCCGACAGGTCGGCGTGCGCGTGTTTGCGCGCAGCGGCGTCAGCCTTGGCGCGCTGGCGCTGCTGCAACATCAGCTCGTGGAATCCCGCTTCGTCGACCTGCAGGCCGGCCTCGGCGGCCATCTCCAGGGTCAGCTCGATCGGGAATCCGTACGTGTCGTGCAGGGTGAAGGCATCCGAGCCGGACAGCACGTCGGCGCCGGATGCCTTGGTGACGCCGGCCACTTCGTCGAACAGCCGTGAGCCGGACTGCAGGGTGCGGTTGAACGCCGTCTCCTCGGCTACCGCGATGCGCCTGATCCGGTCGAAATCGGCCACCAGTTCGGGATACGACGGGCCCATCGCGTCACGCACAGTGGCCATCAGGTCGCCGACGATCGCGCCTTCGATGCCCAGCAGTTTGGCCGAGCGGATCACGCGGCGCAGCAGCCTGCGCAGCACATAGCCGCGGCCGTCATTGCCGGGGCTGACGCCGTCGCCGATCAGGATCGCCGCGGTGCGGCTGTGATCGGCGATGATGCGGTAGCGCACGTCGTCGTCGTGGTTGCCGACGTCGTACCCGCGGGGCGTGCGGGCGGCCACCATGTCGATGACTGGGCGCAGCAGATCGGTCTCGTAGACGTTGTGCACGCCCTGCAGCAGCACCGCGACCCGCTCGACGCCCATCCCGGTGTCAATGTTCTTGCGCGGCAACGGTCCCAGGATCTCGTAGTCGTCTTTGGTGCTGCCTTCGCCGCGCTCGTTTTGCATGAACACGAGATTCCAGATCTCGATGTAGCGCTCTTCGCTGGCCAGCGGGCCGCCCTCGGGCCCGTACTCTGGCCCGCGGTCGTAGTAGATCTCCGACGACGGGCCGCACGGCCCGGGAATGCCCATCGACCCATAGTTGTCGGCCATGCCGCGGCGCTGGATCCGCTCAGCGGGCAGTCCCGCAATCTCCTCCCACAGCTGCGCCGCTTCGTCGTCATCTAAATAGACTGTGGCCCAGAGCTTTTCGGGATCAAATCCATAGCCACCGTCGGCAACGGAGTTGGTCAACAGGCTCCAGGCCAACTCGATGGCGCCGCGCTTGAAGTAGTCGCCGAACGAGAAGTTGCCGGCCATTTGAAAAAACGTGTTGTGCCGGGTGGTGATCCCGACCTCGTCGATATCGGGCGTGCGGATGCATTTCTGAATGCTGGTAGCCGTGGGGTGCGGCGGGGTGCGCTGCCCCAGAAAGAACGGCACGAACTGGACCATGCCGGCGTTGACGAACAGCAGGTTGGGGTCGTCGAGGATCACCGATGCGCTTGGCACTTCGGTGTGACCCGCCTTCACGAAGTGATCGAGGAACCTCTTCCTGATCTCGTGTGTCTGCACTTCTCCGCTTTCTCTTCCTTGCTCCTGCCGGAGGCCGTTCCCCGCCAATTTCCAGCCTATTCAGGGCGTATCGACCGCACTACAGTACCGGTCCGCACCACCCCGGACCGCCGCTTGCTGCGACGTCAGCCGTTGAGAAAACTCAATCGCACCGAGCGCCGCGGGTTGTCGCGGTTCAGGTCGACCAACACGACGCTTTGCCAGGTGCCCAGCATCAGTTCGCCGCCCTGCACCGGCACCGTGATCGACGGCGCGACAAGGGCCGGCAACACATGATCGGCGCCGTGGCCCTGCGAGCCATGCGAATGCCGGTAACGGTCGTCGCGCGGCAGGAGCCTTTCCAGGGTTTCGACGAGGTCGTCGTCGGAACCCGCGCCGGTCTCGATGATCGCCACCCCCGCCGTCGCGTGCGGGACGAACACGTTGCACAGGCCGTCGCCCCGCGGGAAACAAAACGCCCGAACCGACTCGGTCAAATCGACGATCCGGCGACGCGCGGTGTCCACATCCAGCACATCGGTGTTCACCTGGCCCAGCCTACGTATTTGGCCATTGCCACTGCTAATCCGACGGAGGAGGGTGTGGGGTGGACCGGTGGCGCCACCGGGGCGCTGCCCCGAGTAAGAGGGGGTGGATCGTGTACGCACGCTCTACCACTATCCAGGCGCAACCCTCGTCCATCGACGCTGGCGTTGCACATGTTCGCGACGAGATCATGCCTCGACTCCGGGACATCGACGGATGCGTCGGT
>DAIODV010000174.1:0-7808 GCA_036746615.1 Mycobacterium sp. | reverse complement strand
GTGATGTAGAAGATGTCGTAGAGCCACCAGCCGACGACGGGGAATACCACGCCGGCGTAGCGCACGTCGGCATACATCGTCATGTTGAAGACGTAGCCGATCCAGATCACCACGCCCATCCAGCAGGTGATGACCATCCACTGGTGTCCCCACCGCTTCATCTGCAAGAACCCGATCGCCGCAGCAATCCGCATGGAGAACACGGTCAGGATCAACCCGACCTCCCAAGCCTTTTCGCCCGGCCCGGCCGCGCCGCCGATCCACAACTCGTTGAAATGCCAGAAGTAGCCGGCATCGAACATGTTGCCCCACCCGGTCAGCAGCACCCGTGCAAGCAGGGTGTGGTTGCCAACCAGATCCAGGGCCCAGCCGAAGGAGTTGATCGCAGCGTCGATGATGACCAGGTAGCCGATCAGGGTGACCAGCATGGGCCGTACCGACAGCCCCGCGCGCTGGGCCTTTCGCAGCAGCCACACGCCGCGAAAGAACAGCGGAAGACCGAAAACGCCCAAGGCCGCGGTACCGATCAGGATGCTGCCGACGATCAGCCACTTGTCGGCCTGACGCTGCGCGAGTCGGGATTCCTCGATGTGCTCGTCGTACGACCGCGATCCCGCCGCGCTACTTGTCACTTTCGGCAGACTCACCGCCGCTCCCTCACTGCCTGGGCCCCTGGCGTTGCCGGACTCATGCGCAGCCCGGCGTCGCCAGACCGGTATACGAATCCACACTGACTCAAGTCATTGACAATGTCAATGATGATGGCACAGTCCGACCACCCTTGGCGGACCAATGGGGGTTGGCCGGGTCGCGGTCTGTTTAGGTCGCTACTTCATCCGAGAAGGCTGCATACTGCGCACCGTTCTCGTCACGTAGTCCTCGAGCAATGCGTTGCGTGTGGGCCAGTCGTTCGTGGTGATCAACAACGCGTACAGACCCAGCAGGAAAAACACCGCACTATTGAGTGCGTTGACCTCGGGGTCGGTCTTGCCGCGCACTCGAGCCTGCTCGATCTCTTCGGCAAGCCGGATCACCACGGGATGATCCTGTACCCCTTCCTCGGGCGGTCGGGTTTGCGAAAAGTGCAGTGCGAGGAAATCTTTGAATAGCACATCGCCCAGTCGACGCTCCAGGCCCATCACCAAACGTACGGCCTCGTCCAGCGCTGCGCGCAGGTCGTGACGGGAGGCCAGAAACTGGCCGAGCTGTTTGTCGATGCGTTCCTCTTCGCGGCGCTCCAGTTCCAGCAGGACGTGTTGCTTGGTGGGAAAGTGGAAAAAGAACGTGCCGTGGGCAACGCCGGCGGCGGTGACAATGGCGCTGACGTCGGCTTCTGCCATACCGGACCGCTTGAACTCTGCGATGGCAGCGCCCAGCAGCCGCTCGCGCGTTTGCAGTCGCTTTGCCTCGCGGGTTGAGCGCCCGTCCGTAACAGCCATGTCCGCCTCTTCAATAACTGACTTAACTCAATATCATGCCGCAGCCTCGACTACTGCGACAGTATCGTCTGGGTTAGCTGCAGCGCAGCCTGCATGACGATCTCACGGGCGAGCCGAACTTCTGCCGGGGTAATCGGCCGTAACTGCCGAACGGTTAGACGCAAGCGAACTAGAATCGGCGTGTGATGACCCCGTCGAACCCGTGGGGAAACGAACGTGGGCAACTCTCGCATCGGTTGCAGGTGCGAAATCAGGTACTCGGTCGCAGGCAGGCGCGACGACTGAGCAAGCGCTTCGCGCAGGTCGGTGTGAATACTCCGCCCGAGCGGCTTCGGCTGCTGCTGGCGGGTGGGCCGGTCGCGGCTGCCGAGATGGCCGACGTCAACTTTGCGTTGATCGCGATCCAGCTGAAACGTGAGCAACTCTCGGCGAAGTTCAAGCGGCTGAAGCGCCGCAGCACCCGGTCGCTGATCTTTGTGGGCTTAGTGCTCGTCACGCTGAACTTTCTGTTCTGCATGGCCTATGCCTTGTTCAGCTTGACCCTTGAGGCTTCGCCGTTGTGATTTCGGAAAACGTGGCCGCGGCCAGCTGAAGGATCTCCTCGCGATCGGCCGCCAAGATGAACCCCGACTGAATCGCCGAGTCGAGCGCGACAGTGAAGCGCGCCAGGTAATCTGGCGCCCCGCCGGGGTAGAGGCGGCGCACAGCGGCGGCGTCGAAGAATTCACCGTAGCCGAAGATCGACGCCATCGTGGTCTCCTCGCTACCGATACCGGATGTCCGCGCGATCGGCACGTCCGTCCACGCAGTTCGGACGCCGCCGCGCGCGAGCCCGTTTGCATCGAGAACGGGCTGGGGCGGTTCGTCATCGCCTAGTTCAATAGGCTGGGCGCTCGGCGCTGGCTGGCCGGTGCGCACCCAATGGCACAGCTGCGAGAGCGCGGCCTGTAGCACGTAGTGGTGCTGGGGCGCGAAATTGATGCAGTGATCCAGTTGCTGGCCCATCAACTGGTCTGTCGGCGCATAGGCGGCGACGATGTCGCGCAACGCCGCAGAGCCGGAGTCGATCGGCGCCACTAGGATCGTGTAGTTGTCGGCGTGCGCGGTGCCGGCAATCTCCCAGACCCGAAGCCGTTGGCTATCAGGTTGTCGCGCAGCGTAATAACCTTGTCGCGGACCACCGAAGAGGTCGGTCTCGGTGATGATGGTGACGAGCGGGACTCGCAGATCTGGACGAAACCTCGCCGCCTGGGATGTAGTGCTGTCCAACACCTCGAATATCGAGCCACCATCGAGTGGAGCGGCGGGTCCGAATCGCGAATGCACCAAGAACCCGTCATAGACCTCCGCCAGCGGGTCGACGGCGTTGATGTAGGTCGTCAGGAACAACGCTGATTGAGACTCACCCATCGCGACGACATGCTCGGCGCGCAGCTCCCGGAGAATGCCGCTCTGCTGCCCATCCTTTATCAGTCGACCGGCCTCAGAGAAGATGTCGTAGCAGAATTCATCACCGGGATGCTCCAGGGCCGCATACCTTTTCGAATCTTGGCTTTTCAGCGACATGTCGATGCCCATCAAGTTCAGCCCGCCTTCGATCCCCACCCGCTGGGCCGACACCGCGACATAGCCGTAGCCGGCGCGAACGATTTCGCGATGCGCCATCATCCAGACGGCCAGCGCATCGATTCCGCCGCTCACATTGAGCCACTCGACGAGCACCGTCCCGTTGAATTTGGCCCGATCCGCCGGCGTCAGGACAACCATCCGGGTGGTGAACTCACTCACACCCGATGGTGTGACGCTCCACTGGCCGTCGGGGCCGAGTTCGGTCGCAGAACTGTAGGAGGACGCCGTTCCGGATACGAAGAATTCCTCAGCGACATAACCCAACTCAGCGATGTCGAATGCACCCAACAGCAGCGCGGGCTTGCCCGGCACCGGCGTGACGGTTATCGGCACCAGGGCAGCATAGCGGGGTTAATTGCGTTGCAGCGGCCTGCGGCGGGGAATAACTTCCCAACCAAGGTCGTCGTAGTGAGTCGCGCACAGAGCTGAGGGAGGAACGCGGTGGACCGGTCGCTGGTCACGCTGGAACGTCGCGCCCGCCCCAGCACCACCGATGCTCTTTTTGTTTCAGTGTTGGCAGTGCTGCTGGCCACAGGTTGGGCTGCCAATCACTTCGCCGCGTTGATGCCGGTCATCACCGAAAGCCACCACCTCAGCGTCGCCACCATCGATGCCATCTTCGGAATCTATGCGGTTGGTCTGGTGCCCGGCCTGCTCGTTGGCGGCCGTGCGTCGGATGCGCTGGGTCGCCAGGCCGTGGCGTGGTCGGGCGCGACGATCACCTTGGTAGGGACAATGGCGATGCTGCTGTCCCAGCAATCCGACGTGCTGCTGGCGGGACGTTTGGTCGTCGGGGCCGGTGTGGGCCTGGCAATGAGCGCCGGCACAGCGTGGGCCTCAGATCTGAAAGGCGCCGCCGGTGCAGCCACCGCCGGAGCGGTGCTGATCGCTGGTTTCGCCGTCGGGCCTTTCGCGGCCGGGGCGATCGCCGCGGCCGGCTCAACAGGTGTTCGACTGTCCTTCGGGATCGCCGCAGCGATTCTCGTGGTGGCGATGGTCATCGCCCTCGTCGCGGCGAACCGCTCAGTGGGCACCGCATCAGGGACCGCACACGGCTCGGCGCCGCCAACGTCAGCGCGACGGAGCAGCGCATTAGCGCTGGGCTGGGCTCTTCCCTTGGCGCCGTGGGTTTTCGCTTCGGCGACACTGGGTTTCGTCACCATTCCCACTCGGCTACACACGGGGCTCACCGCTCCCATGGCGGCAGGCACGGCGGCGCTGGTTGTCAATGGCTCCAGCGGGCTCATCCAATTGGTCGCGCGCAGGCGTGGCTGGGGACCGCAGTCGGGCACCGCCGCCGCGTTACTGGCTGCGCTGGGCTATGCCGTGGCGGCCGCGGCACCGGCGAGCATGACGCTGGCGGTGGGTCTGCCGCTGCTGCCCATTCTCGGTTGCGCGTCCGGGCTTTCGCTGCGTGCCGGCCTGATTGACTTGGAAACCTCGGCGCCACAACATATTCGCGGCACACTCACCGGCGTGTTCTATGCAGTGACGTACATCGGCTTCGGCCTGCCGCTGCTACTGACCACCATCGGGTCGGCGAACCAGTCGGCGATGATCCTTACCGCGATGGCGGTGTTGGCGACCGGAGCCGCGATCAGCCGAGCGATCCGGCTGCGCAATCAACCGGTCTAGGCCGCGACCTCTTTGCGCCGCCGCACGCCCGCAACCGGAATGGGGCTGTTGCTCACCACGCTCAACCCGCCGAGGCGGCGCCAGGAGCGGATCGCGTTGCGGGTGACTTCCAGGATCCGGGCAGCGCCGGCCTCACCGTTCGCCAGTCTGTGTGCGCGCAAGGCATTTCCGGTGACCGCATCCAAGGTGTCCCAGTCGTCGGTTTCGACCAGTGCGGTTGATTGATATGCCGACCGGATGGCATACAGTTCGGCGCCCTGGGATGTTTCACTCACGGCGCGAGCGGCCCGACCGGCGCCGTCCCAGTCGGCAATCGACGGCGTATCGCCTGGAACGAATCTGCGATGCAACTCGGCGATGCCTGTGATCGCCGCGGCGGCCGCGTCGTCGGCATATCTGACGACGCCCCAGGGCGGGCTGATCAACAACTTGGTCACCCAGATGTGCATCACGTCATCGGCGACGTCCGCGGTTCCAACCGTCAGCCAACCGAGATCGAGCACCGTGAGGCTGTCTTCGGGTGACAAGTAGCCATCCGGCCCGGCAAGCAGGTCATTGCACAACTGAACAAACGAGGCCAACGGGCGCGCCGACGTGGCCGGGAAGTCGGTGATCTGCTCGTCACCGTTGATGTATGAAATTGCATTCATCGCGCACCCTTTGCCGGATCCCGGCTGGTGTGAGCCTCTGGCCAATCGCAACGGGTGGGTGATGCGGTCGAGGTCCATTCGAGTTGCTCCCTAAGGGTTTTCGGGCTTAAGGGCGATAAGTCGGAGATGGACATCGTATGGCAACCGAAGTTGCTCACAACCGCGACACGACGGGCGCGAAGCTTAGAGGTCGCCTGAGAAATCGGCGGTGAGCCAACGGTCAGGCCGGATGGTGAACAACAACCCCGGCGAATCTTCCATGCTGCGAACAAATGCGCGGCCACCTTCCTCGCCGAGGTAGCGAATCGCGATAGCTTCGCGCACTTCCAACGGTGCGGGAGTAGTGGTGTCGATGACGGTGCCCTCCACTACGACGTATTGGTAGGGCAGCTCCTCGCGCTGGACAACCAGCGTCACCACGCCCGTCTGTTCGATGAGCTTGGATTTGCGCGTCGCCACACCGGTGTTGACGCGGATGTTCCCGCCGGGGGTGTAGTCATACCAGATCGGGACGCTGGCCGGCGGACGGCCATCGGTAGCAGCGACGGAAAGCACGGCAACATGCTTGGCTGCGAGGAACTCTTCACGCTCGGTCTCGGTAAAGGCTTGCATACGCGCCTCAACATGCCAGGCCCGCAGACCTATTCCCGCTTAGGCGACCCGGAAGACCGGATAGCGCTCGACGATCTGCTCGAATTCCGTCATGGGCGCGTGGCGGTCGATCGGGAAAAACGGCCGCGCGCCCGGGGCCACCTCGAGGTAGCGACGCAAGATCGCGGCGCGGTTGTCCGACAGGTCCTCGACCAGCGACACCTCTTCGGGCCGGCCGCGTCGCAACACTGCACGGCCGTCGGCGCGCAGGTTACGCACCCAGTTGCACTCTTGGCCGAGCATGGCCACAAGATAGCGCTGACCCTGATAATCGGCGACGACTACCGGAAACGAGATCGTCCGCCCCGACTTGTGGCCCGTTACTTCCAGTGTGGCAGCGGTGCTGGGCCCGATGCCGGCCCCAATAGTCAAGGCGCCCAATCGGTTTGTGATGCGCGCCGTCCACCGGGGCCGACCGCCGCGATACTGCCATCGTTGGATTGCGCCTACCACGCCACGCAGCACGGATTCAACGTTACATCTGCGCCCAAACGACCTTCGTCTGCAAATATGTGTCGATACCGGCTTTGCCGGATTCGTAGCCCCAGCCCGATTGCTTGTATCCGCCGAACGGCATCGAGTGGTCGAACTGCATCTGACAGTTCAGCCCGACTGTTCCTGCCTTGAGCCGCTTGGCCAGTCGGTGTGCGCGGCCGAGGTCATTGGTCCAAGTGGTGGCGGCCAGCCCGTAGGTGCTGTTGTTCGCCAGCGCGACGGCCTCGTCCTCGTCGTCGAACGGCAGGATCGTGACGATGGGACCGAAGATCTCCTCCTGAAACAGCCGGCTGGAGTCAGGGTCGACATTGGTGACGACGGTGGGGTGAACGAAATACCCCTTGCGGTCGAGTCGGTGCCCGCCGGTCACCAGTTCGACGCCGTCGGACCTCCCCTGCTCGAGGTAACCGAGCACGCGGGTGAGCTGCTTTTGACTGATCAGCGGACCGACCATGGCGCCCTCGTCTTTCGGCCCACCGAGCTGCATGACGTTGGCCATGTTGGCGATGCCCTCCACGACCCGCTCGTAGACGCCGCGTTGGGCGAAGATGCGCGACCCGCAAACGCAGGCCTGTCCAGAGTGGATGAACGTGCCGAATGACGCCATCGGGATCGCCAGATCCAAGTTGGCGTCGTCGAAGATCACCACCGGCGACTTGCCGCCGAGCTCGAGGGTGACCTTGTTGAGGTTGCTATCCGCCGCCGCGTGCACGATCGCGCGCCCGACTTCGGTCGAACCGGTGAAGGCCACCTTCTCGACGTCGGGGTGCGCGGTGATCGCGGCCCCGGCGGTGTGGCCGTAGCCGTTGACCAGGTTGACGACGCCGTCGGGCACGCCCGCCTCAGCAAGGATCCTGTCCAGAACCAGCGCCGAAAGTGGCGTCTCCTCAGCGGGTTTGACCACACTGCTGCAGCCAGCTGCGAGCGAGGGCGCGAGCTTGGCGCAGAAGTTGAAGACCGGGCCGTTCCACGGAAAGATCAGCCCGACCACGCCGTAGGGCTCTCGCAACGTATAGGTGTGCATGTGCGAGTCGACACCGGTGAGGCCGCCGGTGTTCACGTCCCGCGCGATCCCGTCGATCTTGGTGCACCAGCCGGCGTAGTAGCGGAACCACTCGGAACCGACCTTGGTGATGATCTGCGCCTGCGCCGGCGGGATGCCTGCGTTGAGCGATTCGAGCTCGGCGAGGATCTGCGCGTTCTCGTCGATCAGATCGGCGACCCGCCACAGCACCTTTGCCCTGTCGTAGTCGGGCAGGCCGGACCATACGCCCGACCCGGCGGTCGCCTTCGCACGCGCGACGGCGTC